>CAJUQU010000060.1:0-7461 GCA_910588595.1 uncultured Lachnospiraceae bacterium
AGTGTCAAAAAAGCATTGCATATATCGTAAAATAATGTATAATACTGCTGTGTGAAATACTATCATCTCAAGCATCCTGTCCCCATGCGTAGTCCATAATTTGTTTTCGTACCTGCTTTCTGTATGGCTGACTGATATTCAGCTGCGCTCCTCCGCTCATTTTCACGAGCTCGTAGCTGCACTCATTCATATGGTTCATGTTGATAATGTAGGACTGGTGTATCTGCATAAAACTTTCCGGCATCATGCCCGCCAGATCCTTGATCTTTCCTGTAAACTGGATCGTCGACTCCGCCGTAACCATGTTGATCTTTTTATTGTCACTGTAAAAATAGATGATATCCCTGTATGGTATCCTGCAGTTGTAACCGTTTGCCTTGTACTCAAATACAGTATTGTTCCGGTCGTACAGGCGCAGCGCCTCATCGATCGCCTCATTGAGATCCTGCACGTCGATCGGTTTTATGAGGAAATCAATCGGATGGATCTTGAAAAGTTCCAGCGCATAACTGCTCTTGGAAGAGATATAGACAATGCCTATATCATAGTTTTCCAGCTCATGCCGGATCAGCCTTCCGATTTGTATGCCATCTGTGGACACCAGTTCGATATCCAGGAAGAGCAGATCGACCGCTTTCCCTTTCATCATATCCTGGTACAGCTCCTCCCCCGTATTCCATACCAAAACCTCTATCCCGACCTTATTCCTTTTGTCATATTCATGTATCATATCAGCTATTTGGGCACATGTATCCCGCTCATCATCGCAAATACCTATACTGTACATCTGACCATACCTTTCACTCTCACTTAGGAACTGTTCAAAAATTACTTGTGACAAGGACGCCGCATAAATATTCACCTGCAAAGAAGAAAATCGCAGGCATAGGAGGCAAAGGCATAAAGGGCAATGCCTTAATGTCAAGATTTTCTGATGCCGCAGATGGGCATTTAAGCAAGTCATTGTCATGAGTAATTTACGAACAGTTCCTTACTGCACATCTGACGCTTCCTGTTCTATGGCATCGTTCCCCTGCGTCTTTCCGCATGACAGTGTTATCTTTGTCGTATCAACCTTCACTGCCGGGCGCACGCCGATTCCCTCGAGCCCCACCGGCTTGTCATCGCGCAGCAGGTTCGATGTATAACCGTTGTCGACAATATAACAATTGCTTGCCATATCCGGCACAGGTTCACGAAGCCACCAGTAATAAGCGTCAACGCCCAATTCCAGTGAAAACAAATTATACCATGAAGTCTGATCCTGCTCCAAAGCCTGCGCCGTCGGTTTTGTGCGGATATTGACATCCGCCTCGGTAAGCCATGACAATTCATCCTGAGAAAGCAGGTACACCAGATCTGTACTGTGTACCTCCCCTCCATCCAGCGCATTGCCTTTTGTGACATTCTCCGTCGGCACGATCGCCTTCTTCTCCTGTTCTGTAAAGCCATTGAGGAAGCCCGGCTCGTTCACATACCCGTTCTTTTGTGCAGACATCGCGGACATAACCGGTCCGATCCCATCATAAATGACATTCTCCTTGTCTGAATTTAACCATTCCCTGATATCTGAATCAGCCCAGCGGCTGCTTCCGCGCACATACACCTGCAGATTTAGATCTCTGTCCGCCTCTGTCTCGTCAACACTCCAGTAGCAGTTGCCGCTATCGTCATAATTAAACTTTCCGCTTTCTGCCGCATTGAATGCTTTCATCGTCAGGATCTTCTCAGCGATCAGCACTACCTCTGCATCATTCTCAACCCTGATAACTCTCCACTCGATCGGCTCCCCGAGATAAGTTCCAAACACAACGCTGTCCCCCAGAGCGGGAACTGTCCCGACACTGTTCTGTGCCGACACCCCTTTTTCATGGAAATACATGATCATACATATGACTACTACCACGATCATTTCTATGATCTCGAGTGCCTTTTTTCGTTTATCCGTAATATTGTTTTTGTCTGAATGTAAAATGTGCATAACAAACCTCACGCATATATAAGTTCATCTTATTTTACTATCTTCGATATGCCTGTGCAATAGGAACTGTCCTTATCTACAAGATCACATACACATTCTGATATCCCGCCTCGGCGAGAAGTCCCGCTGCGATCCGGCTCTTGTATCCTCTCTGGCAATACAAGAATACGGTTGTCTCCCTGTCGGCACAAGCACAGTAAGGATTCCTGAACAGCGTCTGCAGCGGTACATTGATACTTCCCTTGCGGTGTCCCTGACTGTACTCCTCCTCGCTGCGGACATCCACCAGCAGAATCCGCCTGTCCGCTTTCAGCATCAGCTCCGCTTCCTGCCACATGATCGGGGTCCACCCGGCAGACGCAGACAGCTCCGGTTTTCTCCGAAGCTGTCTGTCCATGATCCGGTGCAGCATTTCCTCTGCTTCCTTATATGTTATCAGTTCATCCACACCAAAAAAACCATCACCCCACTCCGCCATGATGCCCTTTGCATAAACCTGTGCGATATGGTTGACACAGGTTCGGCAGACATACAGATCTCTCAGCCGCAACGCCGCTCCGATCTGTTCCTCGTCCGCTTCCCCTGCACAGAGCAGCACCTGATGAATGATCCCTGCGGCAGTCCGGCGTTTTATGAGCTCCTCCGGCTGCTGCGAAGCGTCTCGGACAGCAGTCACTGTCCCATCTCTTGCTCCGCAGACGATTCTTTCCAGCAGTCCCGCAAACTGCTCCACTGTAAGATATCTGTCTGATCCCATCACATTCAGACTCCTATACCGGTGTGACGCGGTATGTGACACAGTCGCAGGCATCCAGCCCGCTGACCGAAAATCTTCCGGTAGTATTCTCGCATCGGCTGTCCGCCCACAGGTCAGTCAGCTGATATTCAGACGCCTTTAAAAAGCGCTCCCTGTCCACCATTTTGTGTCCGATATATCGAACAATGTCCCCGGCACAGACTGCAAACTCCTCCTCGCGGCGCCTGCCGCTCAGATTGATAAAACAAAGTGCGACCGCTCCGTCCGCCAGGGGTTTTGCGAGGATATCTACTCTGTCATTGTCTGTGACATACGATGTATCCGGGTGTTCTCTGTCAGCAGAGCACCAGATTCTCTTTGCCTGGATTCCCAGCCGGTCCTGATTCAGCGCGATCACCGCCCTGTTTGCGATGATCTTCCACAGCACATCTCCCTTCTGGAGGCGCCGCAGATCCAAGCCCAGCATGAGGGGCGCGTTCATCATGCACCACATCGTCATATGTGTCCTGCACATCACAGGCGTGATGCCGTCCATGCCGATCACCAGCATATCAGGATCATTCCACCCCTTGTCCAGTCCTGCAAACTCGTCCATGACCACCGCTTTGTTATACTGAGACGTAATGCTCGCCGTGTCCCCGGACTCCCATGACGCCCTGCCCGGATTTCCATCCGATCCGACCTGAAACGTTATATCATTCAAAATGCGCCACGAATCACCGACTTTATACCCCCAGTTCTGCGGCTGTGTCTTTCCCCACTCACAGATGGAAAAGCAGATATCGCGGCCGGGGTCTGCCCTGTTCAGACCCTCGAACAAGGCAGCGTATGAATTCAACACATTCTCCTGCCTCCTGTGGTTCATCAGGCGTATCACATTCTTTCCTTTTTTCAGGGATACTGGTATTGGCTGTGACCACGAAAAGGCTTCCGGATCCGCTGTCGCCGGCAGAAGATCGTCACAGTACCTCACCTCGCATACAGGCTCTCCCACTGCCAGCTGCAGCCATTCGCCCACACCCCTCTCTTTCCCTGTGGCATACTCCACCGAAATATCATAACTGCCATCATCCGGCACATCAATGCAGAACATAAGTTCCCCACTGCAATCTCCCACCGGTGTGACCCCAACGTTTGTCCCGTCGAACGTGCCAATGTTCGTCCCATAGCCATTGCGATGTAAAAAAGCTCCCTGCCCAGTGAAAAAACCGTCCTTCTCCGCCTGATATGTACGACTGAAAGAATTCCCGCTGACCTGAATGCCCCTGATATTGGGCGCATAGACATAACGCGCATTGGCGGCATCAGAAAAAGTAGCATTGTCCCACAGATAATAGCAGTTGTCCACCTTGATAAAATCGATCTGCCAGTCCACATAGCTCTCCGCGTCCAGATCTTCATATCCGCAGGTGCCGACCGCGGCGCCTGCGCAGAGATTCGTGCCAATGTCATTGTACATGCCAAACTTAAGCCCCTTATCATGAATGTACTCAGCCAACGCACGGAATCCGTCCGGAAATTTCTGCACTTCATTGGAAAGCCGTTCCGCCACGCGCTCCGGTCTGTAGCAGCCATCATCCAGCACGAGATACTCGTATCCCGCCTGATCCAGCTCCAGCTCCACCATGGCGTCCGCCATCTGTTTTGTGAGCGCCTGTGTGTTGCCGCTTCCAAATGCATTCCAGCTGTTCCAGCCCATGGCAGGCAGACGCCCGCACCTTTTTCCAGGCAGGGCTTTCCCGTCTGCAAATGCCGGAAACATATATGCTCTGTCTGTGATCGGATCCGGCGCCTGTCTCGATGTTCTTTTTCCTCTTTCCATACTCTTCACTCCTTTTATTTTCTAACCTTTCGTTCATTCCAGATCACAACTCCAATTACAGTTTTCGCCTGTCCTCTTCTGTGATCTTGCGAATGACTCTGCACGGATTCCCTGCTGCAATGCACCAGTCCGGAATGTCCTTCGTCACATCACACCCTGCAGAGCTTCACGATCACCTCGACATTCCCCGTCCAGGGAAACTGGTCGATCGCAACTGCCCTCTCTACCTTGTACCCGCGATCCAGCAATACCTCCAGGTCCCTTACAAGGCTTGTCGGCTTACAGCTTATGTATACGATCCTCTCTACATTGTAGTCAATGATCTTGGGGAGCGCCTTGGGATGGATCCCGTCACGCGGCGGATCAAGCACGATAAAATCCGGTTTCTCGTTGATCTCATCGAGCACCTTGAGCACATCCCCCGCGATGAACTCACAATTGTCAAGTCCGTTTAACTTTGCATTCTTTCTCGCCGCCTCGACTGCCTCCCCGACGATCTCCACGCCGATCACTTTCTTTGTCACAGGCGCTAGGAGCTGGGCGATCGTTCCTGTACCGCTGTACAAATCAAACACTGTCTTGTCGTGTTTTCCTGCGCCGGAAATGTCACCCAAAAACTCCCTGGCTGTCTCATACAGCACCTCCGCCCCCAGCGTGTTGGTCTGAAAAAAGGAGAACTGAGAGATCTTGAATCTGAGCCCCAGCAATTCCTCATAAAAGAAATCCTGTCCGTATAAAATAACAGTCTCATCGCTTTGGACAATATCGGCAAGCGAATCGTTTTTCGTGTGAAGAACACCTGTTATTCTCCCTTTTAACGGCAGTGCAAGCAGCATTTTTACCAAAGGCTGCAGATCATGTGTCTCCTGCGTTGTCGTCACTACTGCGATTAAAATCTCACCTGTTTTCTGTGCCTTTCTCACCAGCAGGTGCCGCAGATATCCCTCATGCCGTATCTTATGAAAATAACTGCTGTTTTCTAATGTAAAATAATCCAGTACACATGCGAGCACCATCCTGTAGTCCTCGTCCACGATACGGCAATCCCGCACGGACACGATATCATAAAAACTTCCGCGCTTGTGCATCCCCAGGGCAAGCGGTCCGTCCTTATATTCATCCCCGAACGAAAACTCCATCTTGTTCCTGTAATCATACTGTGCCGGACTTGGTTTGATCCCCTCGAAGATACGATCTGTATATTCCTCTACATCCGCGCAGCCCTCGTATAATAACATCTGCTTCTCAAAAGCGGGCAGCAACAGTTTCCGCACTTGCTCTTCCTTGATCTCTAGCTGCTTCTCATATGGAATGCTCTGATAACTGCATCCTCCACACTCTCCAAAATGAGGACATGCATCTGCCTCCTCATACGGCGCCTTCTCCAGCACCTCGATCAGCCTGCCCTCCGCCTTTCCCTTGCGCTTTTTATTCACGAGAAATGATATCTTCTGTCCAGGTATGACGTTCTTGACGATCACTGTCTCCCCCTCGCACGTCACGATCCCCTTATTCGGAAAATCGATGCGATCCACATATCCTTCATAAACTTGTCCCTTTTTCAAAATAGCCTCCTTGCAGATCGAGCAGAAAAAAACTTGCACAGTCCGTGTGCAATCGAGTAGGGAAGAGCCATCTTCCCCTGCTCGCGCGCGGGGTGCGTGCAGCAGCGCTGCTAATTTCCCTACGCACCCCTGTGCATAAACAAAGGAGTGCCGATCTGCCAGCACTCCCTCTAACCTCTTCATTTGCCGCAACCATTATTTTACAGTTGTGTACTCATCTTCCTTTGCAGCTTCCTGCTGCTCCTCATCCTCTTCATCGTCAAAGAAATCATCCTCGAAATCATCATCAAACTCATCGTCGAAATCGTCAAGATAATCAGGCGTCATATAACGATATACTGCATATGCGATAGCAGCCACTGCAGCTACAGCTCCGATAATGGCAAGAATCCAGAGTACTGTGTTGCCCTTCTTCTCATTGTCTTCCTTAAGCTCATTCTTTGCACAGTATTTACTTAGGATATCATTGCCTGCCAGATTCTTATCCTGCAGATATTCTACTAATTCGTCCCACTTTTTCATTTAAAAAAGCCCCTTTCTGTATTAATTTCATGCGCAGGAACTGTCCAGTCCCCTGCAATGCTTTGTTGTATATATCATATCATCTTTTCAAAAATTTTACTACCATTTTCTCACATTTTATAAGATTTTTATGTATAGTATCACACTTTTTTCAGTTTGGCAAAAGCTGCGTACATGATTTTGTTGCCGTAACCATCAAATGCTACCGTCACCTTGAAATCTCTCGTATCCTGCACGATGTCCACCACAACGCCCTCACCGTACTTAACATGCCGGACCCTGTCGCCCGCCGCGTATCCCAGACCGTCCGCCGATACCGCTGGCACTCCCTTTGTGAGACCGTCCAGGGATTTTGCAATATATGGCTTGTTTGCCGCCGGCGTTTCCTTCTTCTTGACGACCGCCTTGGGACGGGATGCCAGTATCTGGGTCAAATCCTTCTGCGGTGCAGGTTTGGCTGCAGTCGATGCTGTTTTTGCTGTTCTGTTTGTTGCTGTTCCATTCGCCGCTGTTGCGGCACCTGGTGCCTGCCGCACTGCCGCCTTTTCGGCAGATACCTTTGGCTGCTGTGCGCGAGGTGTCAGCAGCTGCGCAGCTGCCTCCCAGTTGTTGCGCGGCTTGTCAAACACTGTATCACTGAGCGGTTCGCTGCCACTCTTTGTCCCTGCCTGAAATGGCTTCGCCTTGAAAATGTTCCGCTCATAGGAATCTTCGTCATACGCCTCCGCATCCCAGCGCTTTACGCCGGGAATCCTGCTGTCGAGCAGCTTATCCGGAATCTCCTTGACAAAGCGGCTGATCGGATTGTACTGTG
>CAJUQU010000060.1:7471-16828 GCA_910588595.1 uncultured Lachnospiraceae bacterium
TCACCACGGATCATGCGCGCTTTCGCATATGTGATCGTGAGGTCTTCCTTCGCACGGGTGATCCCCACATAGGCAAGACGCCGTTCCTCCTCAATATCTTCCGGATCATCCGAAGTGATCGTCATGTAGCTTGGAAAGATCCCATCTTCAAGCCCCGACAGATACACACTCGAAAACTCAAGCCCCTTTGCGCTGTGCAGCGTCATCAATAACACCCGGTTGTCATCCTTGTCCACCTTGTCTATGTCTGCCACCAGAGCCACTTCCTCCAGAAATCCTGAAAGCGTTGCCTCCTCACCAAGCTCCTCGCACTCCAGCTCATAGCTTACGATCTTCGTGATCAGTTCGTCGATATTCTCAATCCTGTCCTGCGCATCCTCATCGTCAGATTCCTCGAGTTCCTTCACATAGCCTGTTGTTTCAATAATATCAGTGATCAGATCTTCAAGAGTGCCACTTTGCATTTTCGTCCGGAACATCCTGATCATCGTCGCGAAGTCCCTTAGTTTGTCTGCGGACTTGCTCTTCCCCAGCGCCGGGATCTGGTCCACCTGCTGCAGCGCCTCGTAAAAACTCAGTCCCATATGGTCTGCATAATCCTGTACTTTGACGATACTCGCCGCACCGATTCCGCGCCTTGGCACATTGATGATACGTTTTACCGCCAGATCGTCCTTGCCGTTATCGATCGTCTTTAAGTATGCCAGGATATCCTTGATCTCCTTGCGCGCATAGAAGTTGACACCGCCCACCACATTGTAGGGAATGTTCAGCGCGATAAAGCTCTCCTCGAGAAGACGTGACTGCGCATTTGTCCTGTACAGTACCGCGCAATCCCTGTAATCACTTATGATCTCACGCTTTTTACGTTTGATATCACCTGCTATGTATTCTGCCTCTTCATATGCGGTATCAAAAGCCCTGAAATGAACCAGATTGCCGGCTCCCTTGTCCGTCCAGAGCGCTTTCGACTTCCTCCGTGTGTTATTTCCGATCACCGCGTTTGCGGAATCCAGAATGTTCTGGGTAGAACGATAATTCTGTTCCAGCTTGATCACAGTGGCATTGGGATAAACCTGTTCAAAATCGAGGATATTCCTGATATTGGCACCGCGGAACTTATATATGGACTGGTCGTCATCACCCACGACACAGAGATTTTTGTTGCGCTGTGCCAGAAGCCGTATCAGTTCAAACTGCGCTGTATTGGTATCCTGGTACTCATCAACCATGATATACTCAAAGCGGTTCTGATAATTCTCCAGCACCTCCGGACAACTCTTAAAAAGCTCCACTGTCTTCACGATCAGATCATCAAAATCAAGCGCGTTATTTTTTTTCAGGACAAGCTGGTATTCCGCGTACGCCGCCGCCATTTTCTTTTTGAGATAATCCCCTGCCGCAGTCAATCCATAATCTGTCGTCGACATCAGATTGTCCTTCGCAGAAGAGATCGCATTCAGGATCGTCTTTTCCTTGAGCTGTTTCGTGTCGATCTCGAGCTTTTTGCACACATCCTTCATAACGCTCTTGGTATCGTCAGTATCGTAGATGGTAAAACTGTTGTCATATCCCAGCCTGTCAATATGTCTCCTAAGGATCCGCACACAGGTCGAGTGAAACGTGGATACCCAGATACTCTCCGCGCCATAACCCACAATACTATTGACCCTGTCACGCATCTCGCCCGCAGCCTTATTGGTGAACGTGATCGCCAGGATATTCCATGGATTCACCCCCACATTTTCGATCAGGTATGCGATGCGCCGTGTTAGAACACTTGTTTTTCCACTGCCGGCCCCTGCAAGGATAAGCACCGGGCCCTCCGTGGTAAAAACTCCCTTCTTCTGCTGTTCATTCAAAGTATCATAAAGACCCATTCTCTTATCCCCTTCTATCTTTTCTCATTGTCTAATATTATAGATTATACCATTGAAATCATATCGTTTCAATTATTTTATCAATTCCACACGCACCGTTATCCCGCCCGATGCATATGATAATCAAAACAGCATCAAAGGGATTATTATGAGAAAAATCAAACCACTTTCCATACTTTTGGCAGCCGTCCTGGCGATCTCTACACTTGCCACTGGCTGTGACAGAAAATCTGTTCCCGATGCCTCTGCAAAAAAAGTGATCCTGAACGAGGTCGCACACTCTATCTTCTATGCACCGATGTATGTTGCTATCGAGGAAGGATATTTTGCAGACGAGGGGATCAACCTCGAACTGGTGACTGGATATGGCGCAGACAAGACCATGACCGCACTGCTCACAGGCGAGGCAGATATCGGCTTTATGGGCAGCGAAGCATCCGTGTATACCTATCTGCAGGGAGCCCAGGACTATGCGGTAAACTTTGCACAGCTTACCCAGCGCGCCGGAAATTTCCTTGTGAGCAGAACTCCCATTGACAACTTTAACTGGAATATGATAAAGGGAACTTATGTACTTGGCGGACGTAAAGGCGGCATGCCGCAGATGGTCTTTGAATACATACTCAAAATGAACCAGATCGATCCCGAGACAGACCTCACCATTGACACAAGTATCGATTTTGGTTCCACCGCAGCCGCATTTGCCGGCGCCAAAGAAGGCGATGCCGGATACGCGGACTTTACAGTAGAGTTTGAGCCCCATGCCACATCCCTTGAAACACAGCAGAAAGGCTACATCGTCGCCTCACTCGGCGTGGATTCCGGGTATGTACCCTACACTGCATTCAGTGCCAGAAAGAGCTATATCGAGGAGAATCCCGAAACGCTGCTCGCCTTCACAAAAGCACTCCAGAAAGGTATGGACTATGTGGCAGATCACTCAGCAGAAGAAATAGCATCCGTTATTAAACCGCAATTTCCCGAGACGGAGCTTGATACCATCACCACGATCGTAACCCGCTATCAGACACAGGACACATGGAAAAAAGATCTGATCTACACGGAGGATAGCTTTCAGCTGCTGCAGAATATCCTCATGGAAGCGGGTGAACTTGAAGAGTATGTTCCATACAAGGACCTGGTAAATAATACATTCGCCGAGCAGGTAAAATAGATAACGATTCGTGTGCATGATAAAAGGACAGAATGGATCTGTCCTTTTATCCTATATCACATATAGCGTCATGTTCTTCTCTGTCCTGACTCCCAGCTCACCGATGCCGCGCACAGATATATTGTAAACTCCCTGCTGGTTCAGATCATATTTTCCAGAGATATCGATGACGTACTCCCCTAAATCATATGCTTCCCCTGCTGCGTCGATCAACCCGATCGCATTATAGATATCTCCCTGAGAAGCACCGACCGGCAGCATCAGCACCCCATCTGCCTCGACAGAACCTGTCAGATACAGTGTCGGCCTTACCTGATTCCATGGATTCATACTGTTTGTGTCTGTAGGATCCCACATTCTCATCGGATTCTCTGCTGCAAGCTTCACTTCCTCCGGTTTACCCAAAGGACCCGGATCCTCCGCATCGTCATACACGATCACCTCTGTGCCTGCCGCACAGTTCTCGTAAATCCACTTCGCATCCGCACAGGCAAGCCTTACGCAGCCAAGCGATGCAGCTTCCCCCAACAGATTGAACTGCTCCCACTCCATGTTTCCGGCATTTTTGGTATAGTAGGGTACAGAGTGGAACATGATCCCCCTGTTGAACCGGACCGCATACTGTCCGTAGGAACCATCCACCATCAGTCTCCATTGATAATAATTACTTGTCTTAAATGTCCCCAGAGGCGTCTCATGCCCTTCGCGTCCGCAAGAGCAGACAAATGCCTTGACAGGCACCGTAAACGCACCGTCCGCATCCTTTTCGTACACAGTCACACAATTCGCTGCACGATTCACCCTGATCGAATAAACAGGTTTTGTCTCCTCTGCATTTGCTGTCAATGTGCAGCTATGCATCATCATGCCCAGACACATACACACGGCAATGCAAAATACAGCAGCTTTCCTAATATAATAAAATACAGAATTTCCCCTCACAAATATTATCCTCCTAAAATTTTATTACACACCTACTTACTCGGTTTAGACATAATACAACATTTTTCCATATTTTGCAACAAAAAACACCCTAAATGGGTGTTTTTTAAGGATTTTTTTATAAAAATGGCGTAAATCCTGCTCCGCCAAGCTGATCTCTCAGCCGATTCTGCAGCCCCATCATTCCAATGGTATCGTTCAGATAAGACGCATAATCGTTCTGTCTGCCCTCGTGCTTCTGTGAAAGCATACTTTCCTGTATGCTGAGCATCTCGGCAAAATCTCCGCTTGCCGTGCTCTTTGGCGCATCCAGTTCGCCATAATCTTTGACGTACAGATCTTCTTTTTCCTCGGAAGCAAGCACAAGCGGCTTTCCGGAACGCCCGTTATTCTGTCCGATCTTCTGTATGGCATTCATACTGTAAGGATTGCCATGTATCGAAGAGATCCTATAACCGCCAAAACCCGAAAATCCTGCGATCGCTGATATCCCCATAGAATACCTCCTTTCCACCTACCTTACTATTATAAATCTATTGTCTGATAATTTCAAGATATTGTGGTATTTTTCGATCAATTTATTCTTTTTTCATATCGCCCGGCTTCCGATCAGCCTTTTGATAACTGCCCTCCTTGATCTCGTCAATCAATTTTTCGATCAGCTGCTTTTTCATATATACGTCAAAACTCAGAAAGCAGATAAACGAAAACAGCTTTAAAAATTCCCTCTGATCCTCCGGGGCATCCTCAAAAGTCCCCATCGCACGCTCATACTCCTCCATGACATGCTGCTTGAGCGCCTCGATCTGATCATATCCCACTTGAAAAACCTCTTCGTAGACGGACTGGATATCAAACTCCCCGTCCTTGTGAAAAAACTTTTCTGTGATGGGTCCTAGCAATGTCTGAATATCGCTGATTGACAGGATTCCCTTGTAATAATAAATGAAGATCAGGACCAGGATATGCTCTCTCGAATATTTTTTTCTGACCGGGGGCGGCAGGAGATCATTCTTTGCGTAATTGTTGATCATGGTTTTTGTCATGATCTTATCATCTCCCGGATATCTGGTAGTCTTTCGAAAATTTTTATCCATAAACGTCGTCACCTGATCCATATACAGGTCTATATTGGGAATGTCTGAAGACTTCACATAGCTGATCCTGTCAAAGCTCTCCATGATGCTGTTCAATAAATCTTTCGTGTTTATATGCATATGCATTACCATGCCTTTCATTTATAATCTAATCTCGTCTGTACACCAGCCATATTGTTTTCTGTATACATCAGCACTTACATTATATAGTATTCAAAACTACTTATCAAGACTATTGATTGATTTTATGAACGCTTTACAGTTTCCCCCAAATGTGTTAAAATATTTTTAACTGTAAAACTTTACAGCGTTAAAGTTAAATTCATCAGAATATCCATTCAGTGGGAGGTAGGACCAAAATATGAATAATAAAATAAAAACGGATGCAGTGGACCATCTAGTCGATGCATTGCTCTGTCTTGAAACCAAGGAGGAAAGCTACAATTTTCTTGAGGATCTGTGTACTGTCAACGAACTGCTATCCCTCTCCCAGCGTTTTGAAGTCGCCACTATGCTCCGCGACCGCAAAACATATCTCGAGATCGCAGAAAAAACAGGTGCTTCTACAGCAACCATCAGCCGTGTCAACCGCTCCTTAAATTACGGCAGTGATGGTTACGAACTGATTTTTGAGCGGCTTGCAGCCAAACAAACTCCCAGCGAGTAGGGACACCCCATCTTCCAAAGAGATCTCATAATCTCTTTACTTTTACGTTGTGCTGTGATATCATATTAATGCCGCATCGGACATATCATTTTGAGGTTCCGGTAGGCTATCTAATTATTCATGGAGGTTTTATTATGAACAAAGGTACAGTAAAATGGTTTAACAACCAAAAGGGATATGGCTTTATCTCTGACGAGGCGGGCAATGATGTCTTCGTACATTACACCGGGCTTTTGATGGACGGCTTCAAATCCCTCGATGAAGGCGCTGACGTGGAGTTTGAGATCATAAACGGTGAAAAGGGACCACAGGCTGTGAACGTGACCAGATTATAACATTGTTGATAAAAGCTTCGTGACAAACATCACGAAGCTTTTCTTGAACATGACCGAAATCATCTCAATTTCTGACTCTCCGAAGTACCTCATCAAAGGCAAGTTCTCCGCCAAAAAGGTCAAGCGCACTCCCGATCGTCACGTTGATCTTTCCTCCGCCAAGCACTCTCAGCAGTTCGATATCCTCATAGCTATGCACGCCGCCTGCATATGTGATCGCATTCCTGTCAGGACTGACACACCACTTTCCAAGCTGCCTGACAAGCATCTGTTCGATCCCCTGGCTCTTTCCCTCGACATCTACCGCATGGATCAGGAACTCATCACAGTAGTCCGTCAGCATGTCAAGCGTACTGTCATCAACCCTTTCCTCCGTAAACTTCTGCCAACGGTCCGTCACAATATAATAACACCCATTTCTCATCCGACAGCTCAGATCCAGCACCAGATGCTCTTTTCCCACTGTCTGACAGATTTTGTCCAGATGCTTCCTATTGATGTGACCATCCTGAAACACGTAGGAAGTCACGATCACATGGGATGCACCTGCCTCAAGATAAGCCGCTGCATTGTCAGCATTGACCCCTCCGCCGACCTGAAGACCTCCGGGATACGCAGATAGCGCAGCGAACGCCTGCGCTCTGTCAGCCTCATAATAAGGGCTGGATGCGGGGTTTAGGAGAATAATGTGCCCTCCTCTTATCCCATTTTGCCGATATAGCTGTGCGTAGTATTCAGCGCCCTTCGCCGCCACAAAATTCTCTGTGGCGAGGTCGTCTTGATCCTCAAGTGAGCTTCCAATGATCTGCTTTACCTGGCCGTTATGTATATCGATACATGGTCGAAATTCCATCGAAACCTCCACAATAACATACGTTATTATACAACATCCTTCATATCATATCTGCCCGCAGGTTTTCCTTTCAGGAACTTTGCTGCCTGAACCGCACCCTTTCCAAAAAGAGCCTTGGAATATGCCCTATGAGAAAATGTGATCACTTCGTCCTCACCGGCAAAGATCACCTCATGATCACCTACGATCGTTCCACCTCTCACTGCACTGATACCGATCTCCTTGTCTGTCCTCTTTGCCCTCACCTGGCTTCTGTCATAGACATACTCATACTCATTGCCAAACGCTTCATTGATGCTGTCGGCAAGCGCGAGCGCCGTTCCGCTCGGCGCATCGACTTTGAGATTGTGATGCTTTTCCACGATCTCAACATCAAATCCAGAGGGAAGCAGTATCTGCGCTGCCTCCCTCAATATCTTAAACAGCATATTGATGCCGAGCGACATGTTCGCCGATCTGAGTACTGCCACTTTTCTAGAAGCCTCCTCAACATGTGCAAGCTGTGCCTCAGAGAGACCTGTGGTACAGAGCACACACGGGAGCTGCTTCTCCACGCAGTAGTCAAGAAGCCCGTCAACCGTCTGCGTCACACAGAAATCGATCACGACATCCGCCGCAACATCACACTCTGCAATACTCGGAAACACAGGGTACGCATTTTTGATATGATCAGACGTATCCACGCCTGCCACGATCTCGATCTCTGGATCTGACGCAATGATCCCCGTTATCATCTGACCCATTTTGCCGTTACAACCATGCATTATCACCTTTGTCATTTTCTTATCCTTTCACCTTGTCGCCCGTATACGATCGATCCTGTCATCAAAGAAGACCGTAATTCTTCATCGCTACCTCAAGCTTTGCAGCTGTTGCATCTTCCATCTCTGTCAGGGGCCGTCTCAATGGTCCCGCCTCGAGTCCCATCAGGTTCATCGCCTTTTTGACAGGTATCGGATTGACTTCGCTGAACAGTGCGGTGATCAGATCGATCGCCTCAAGCTGCAGTTTTGCGCTCTCCTCAATCTCCCCTGCAAAATACTTTGCACAGATATCATGTGTCTGTTGCGGTGCGATATTGGAGAGAACAGAGATGACACCCTTTGCGCCCAGCGACATAAACGGAACGATCTGATTGTCATTTCCCGAATATACATCCACCTTCCCCTTTGCGAGTGCCATCAGCTTTGCATACTGGATAAAGTTATCCGTCGCATCCTTCACGCCCACAATGTTCGGTTCCTCCTCACACAATGAGACGATCGTCTCCGGAAGGAGATTCACACCGCCGGTCCTCCCTGGAATATTGTACAGTATGACAGGGATATGTACCGCCTGCGCGATCAGCTTAAAATGTTCTTTCAGTCCCTTCTGGGTAGCCTTGTTGTAGTAAGGCGTAACTACCAGCAGACCGTCAGCGCCTGCCTTCTCCGCCTCCTGCGAGAGATAGATCGCTGTCTGGGTGCAGTTTGAACCAGTTCCGGCAACCACAGGGATTCTCCTGTTGACCTGCTTCACACAGAAACGGATGCATTCCAAATGCTCATCATGTGTGAGCGTGGAAGCCTCACCTGTCGTTCCGCACACAATGATCGCATCTGTATTGTTTGCGATCTGAAACTCGATCAGCTTTGCAAATGCCTCATAATTTACTTCCCCGTTCGGTTTCATCGGTGTGACGATCGCAACACCTGCTCCTTTGAATATAGACATAACATATTCCTCCTTATATATTTTTAGGAAATCGTGCCGGGAAGACTCTCCCTGCCCGCAGCGTGCGCCCTGCACAGGGCTGCACATAAAAGAAAACCGATCATCTACACAATAGATGGTCGGAATCATACCTTCAAAAATGCTGTCCGCCCAGGATCTCCGGCTCCAGCTGAAAAAGATAGCTCTCCATCTGTTGATGACAGTCATACAGCTCTTAACTGCATGCCCAAGCAAAGGCTCTCAGGCTGCCCCTGCTTTCGGCGTCTTTTCCTTTCCTTCTCACATATACGGTTCCTGACACCTGAGGAACTGTTCAAAATGATTCCTGACAATCCCTAACTGAAAAGTACTGATAAAAAACGCAACCTCTATCCAATCTTTCACTCTTCTTATGCCTTTTTATTATATATCTTAACATGCGCACTGTCAACTAATAAATCACACACCCAATCACATAAAGGAGCCATAACTACATGACTCCTTTGCCGTTAATATATCTTATAATTGACTGCCTCGATCTTATAGATCTCATCAGCCAGCTGGCACACATCATCGTTGAGCCGTATCCCGGTCAGGATAATGTCCACATCGTCGGACCTTGCCTCCAGGATATGACTTAAATCTTCAATCGTTATGATACCTTTATCGATCAGTCCAAGTACCTCATCTAGGATCAACAGACCGCACTCCCCGGTC
>CAJUQU010000061.1 GCA_910588595.1 uncultured Lachnospiraceae bacterium
CAGGCAGCCCCTGAGGCAGCCGTCCAGCCGACAGTTGACCCTGCCGCCCAGGCAGCCCCTGAGGCAGCCGTCCAGCCGACAGTTGACCCTGCCGCCCAGGCAGCCCCTGAGGCAGCCGTCCAGCCGACAGTTGACCCTGCCGCCCAGGCAGTACCTGAGGCAGCTGCCCAACCCACACCCGACGCTGTCGCTCATCCTTGAGAGCGGAATAATCCCAAATGGCTAAAATTTATTTTCGAAAAGCCTGATGCATCAGCATCGGGCTTTTTGTATATTACGGCAGTATTTTCATGACCAGTATTTCAATCCCTTTTCGACGCCTCACCATGTAACTGCAAAGCAGTACGCCGCAAGCCTGATGCATCAGCATCGGGCTTTTTGCTTATGCGCAGGGGAGAAGGTCATTCCCCTACTCGATTGATAAGTTAGATCGTAAATCGATCAGGGAGGACATACCAATGGGGCTGTGCGTAAAAATTTTAGTGGGATTCTCGCTAAAATATCTTAGTGGATTATCCGCTAAGATATGATTGTTATTGGGGTGATATATATGCGTTATGTGCGGTTGAAAAATTTGAGGGAAGACAATGATCTGACACAGACACAGCTTGCCGCGAGACTGCAGTGCAGTCAGCGGGTGTACAGCGATTATGAGAGGGGCAAGGTAGGGATACCCACAGAGATACTGATCCGCCTTGCGTTCGTCTATGACACAAGCGTTGACTACCTGTTGGATCTGACAGATGAGAAGACAGCGTATGCCAGAAAGATCAAGAGACAATTGTGAGAGGGATTTTTCTAATATCAATCTGATTGCAGGCGCCGTCTCCGCTGTGATATAGTAAACACAAATTCTATACTGTTCCCAAATTGAGATAACAGTATCAGAGAGGAGAAAGCGTTGTCAGAAATATGACGATACAGAAAAAGAAGCACAAAATATTGATCTGAAACTTGCGGAATCAGAGGCTGATGATAACCGGTATCATACATTTTCCTACAGTTCCTAAGATATGGGCTGCAAAAGCCGGGTGCATCAGTATAGGGCTTTTTGCATACGATAAGTCGGCTCGTATACCGATCAGGAAAGATCTGATTTGCGATCGTCAATGACATAAGCATTAACCGCCTGTTGAGCCTGACAGATGAGAAGATCCCATAAGCCACAGAAAGTGAAGAGATCATTAGAAAATAGTAACAGGATTTTGTAACGAATATAGACGCCGGCGAAAAGGTGCGATATACTATATTGTATACGGAGGGATAAAACCATGGTGCAGCAGTTAGGGATCATGCTCTGCAAGGAGCGTGAGAAAATGGGTGAGATACAGAAGAATGTAGCGAAAGGGATCATTAATATATCCGACCTGTGCAGGGTGGAATGCGGGGAGTTGGAGATTGATTACTTCACGCTGCAGGCGCTATTTGAGCGGTTGGGAAAATCTATCGATAAACTGGAACTGGCGATACCCAGTGATGAGTATGAGTCCATCGCTTATCGGTCAGAGATCGAGCGCAGTATAGAACAGCGGAATCATGAGCGATTGACAAAACTGCTCTCGAACTATTATGCATACAATGAGAAGAAGCGGTCGATCCACAGACAATACTTCGCTGCGATGCAGGCGATGGTGTGGTATGTGAAAGAACAAGACTATGCGTCCTGCCTGCATGGGCTGGAGCAGGCGCTCACATATACTCAGAGTGGTGACTGGACGAAGAAGATCCAGCATAAAAAGCATCTGTGCACTCAGGAGATCCAGATCATCATGGCGATCGCATACTGTATGTGGAAGCTGGGAGATACTGACGGACTTGCAGAACAGATGGAACAGCTTCGCAGTTATATACTAAACCACTATACAGACACAGAGGAGCAGGTCAAAGTCTATCCGCACTGTGTGTGGCTTCTGGGACAGCTTTATCTGGAACGGGATGAGGTGGAAGAAGCGTATATCGAATGCAAAAAAGGGAAAAAGTCGCTCTTGGAGAATGGTTCCCTGAGCCCTTTGTGGGAGATGCTGGAGCTGGAAGCCGTCTGTCTGGAGAAAATGGACAGGCAGTCCGGTCTGCAGCAGTGCAGGAAGTATCAGGAAGCAATTGCTTTCTTGTATGAAGCGGCAGGGGGACACTTGGAATCCAACATCATGGCTTCGTTTCTGAGAAGCAGTTTTCAGGGAGAGTTTATCATTACCAATGAGCTGCTCAGGGATCTGAGGGAGATAAAGCATCTGTCACAGGAAGCGCTCTGTGCGGATATCTGTACGCAGGAAACACTGTCGCGGATCGAGCAGGGCAAGCGGAGTCCCAATAAGAAGAATTTATATCAGATGCTGAAGCGAATGGGTATGGAGCGGGAGAATTATTATGGCTTCATCGAGGCGGATGACTATGAATTGTATGAGAAAGTGAGACAGTATAACAGGTGCTTTCCAAAAGGCAGACTGGACGAGGCTGGGAGGCTTTTGAATGAGATTGAAAGCGGGATAGACATGACAGTGCCGGTCAACCGACAGTTTGTCGGAATGGGGCGTATTTCTGAGCAGTTAGAAAAGAGTACACTATCAAGGGAACAGGCAAATGAGCAGTATAAGGATCTGCTGCTCTTGACGATGCCGTATGAAGACAAAGGCATGATATACCGCGTGCCGTTTCGGACTGAATATACGTTATGGAACAAGATCGCAGTGAATCTTAGAAAAGACGGCAAAGTGGAGGATGCGCTGAACATTTATGAGGAGTTGATAAAGCGCTACAATAAAAGCAGGGTGGAGATGCGGCATCATGCTGTTCCGGGATTCACATTATATATAAACTATACAGGATTTCTGGAAGTAAACAACGAACTGGAGAAAGCACAGGAGATCGGGACGGAAGGGTTGCGGCACTGTCTGGCATGCTGCCGGGGAGATATGGCAGGAGACATTCTGGCAAACCTGTCTCTGGTATATGGAAAACAAGGAATGCCAGACATGGAAGAAACCTATCTTAGACATGGATATTATTTGAATATTTTGTATGGTAATACGAATCATTTGAGCGTGTTGCAGAAGCAATATCGCGACAAGTTTCATAAGGAAATTGATTAATTGTTAATTTCTTGAATGACAAGTTCGCAAGTACTAATCCCATAGTCGCCATTTTGCTCATCAGAAACCGGCGGAACAACAACTGTGATCAAACATAATGTCAAGAGAGCAGCAAATATTTTTTTCATGATTAAAAACCTCCTTAAATAGAGTTATGTGCTCCTGTAACCGATACAAATGTGACATGCAGATTCCAGGAGAACATCATTTATAAATTATATGTACAATACCATAATAAAATGCAAAGGCAAAAAATATTATGACGTTAGTCGAAAAAATTATTTTCGATTAACGTCATAATTATTTTTGACAAAAAGTGATAAGATACAAATACAAAATTCGACAACAAATTTCTTAATTCAACAAATAAAGCATTACAATCACAAATTTGAGTAGTTTCAACATCACCAGATACGATTTGAATATTCCAAATTAGGGATGATTACGATAAACAACAGAAAGGAAAACAGAATATGAAAGTGATACGGATATCGTTATACTGCATCATTTTGTCACTGTTTTTCCCACTTATAGGATACGCGGAGGAGATCGTTCCGGAAAAGGAGCAGCTGGATATCATCTTTGTCATTGACAGCAGTGGTTCCATGAAGACAAATGATCCGTCAAGAATAGCACTCGACATGGTTCAGGCATTCATTGACACGATGCAGACACAGGGGATCAGGATCGGATACGTGGCGTACAACGATGACATTCTTTCATTTGCGGCACCGGAGACGATCGAGACAACTGCAAAGAGGGAAAAACTAAAAGGCGAGATCGCCTCCATAACATATTCAGGAGATACCGACATCGGGCTGGGGGTATCCCGTGCCTGTGAGCTGCTGTCCACAGAGGATACCACCCATAAGATCATGGTGCTGATATCTGATGGGGAGACAGATCTGCCGGCGGGCAGTCTTCGCACGGTGGAGCAGTCGGACCGGGAGCTGGAGTATTGTGCTGATCAGTGCAGGGAGAACGGCATTCCCATATATACGATCGCTTTTGGGCAGTATGACGGAAACAAGACATTGCTCGAGCAGACTGCGCAGGCAACGCAGGCGGAAAGTTACTCCGCACAAAAGCCGGAAGATCTGATGGAAATATTGTACGGTATTTTTCAGAACAATCTATTCTATCGGATCCAGCAGTTTTCCAATGGGACGTATGCGGGCGGGAGCCAGCAGATCACATGTGTGCTGGACGCCATGTATCTGGACGAGATCGACATTCTGCTGATCTCTTCGGGGACAGTGGGAGAAACAACCGCACAGTATGGAGATACGGAACTGACGCTGACAAATTTGTCCCACTATGCGGTAGGTAAGATCGAGAATCAGCAGAACCGTGCCCCGGCAAAGGAACTTCTCATACACACCTCCACAGATGAGGGCCAGGATCTTCAGGTTTATGTGATCAGTTACAGAGGATTCCTGCCGGTGATGAACATAGAGCCCCAAGCAGGGAGAAATCAGGATCTGGAGTATCAGATCAGCTTCAAAGATACAGACGGTGAAAATATAACAGACGCAGGTTTTTACAGATCGTTTTCATGGGATCTGAGATGCACGGATTCTGAAAACATGCAGAGAGATGCCAGGATCGATAAAGCGCAGGTGCAGGGCGAGATCCTGACGGGAAGTATACGGTTTATGCATTCAGGGATCTATACGCTGGAAGGGATATTGTCGGACGGATATGGCAGCTATGTGTATCCGATCCGCGTGGAAGTGTCCAATGCGATGCCGGCAGGGAGCATTCCAGAAGAATCCTATATACTGACAGGACATACGCTTATGTATCATCTCGACGACTATTTCAGTGATGCGGACGGAGATGAACTTGTGTATTCCATACTTGATGGACAGAAGGATGACATACAGATACAGCTTGACGGGGACCAGTTGACACTCAGCCCGCAGGGTCCTGGAAAACATACAGTGACTATACAGATCAGTGACGGCGAGGACATGCTCCAGTACACGTACCGTCTGGAGGTGCTGGCGTGGTGGCAGGCTTACTGGTGGGCGATCGCGATCGCATTGATCATGCTGGCTATTGTGATCTGGAAGATCACGCACAAACCCAAGCCGGAATTGGAGCAGCTGACAGAGCAGAAGAAGCGATATCATTTCAGCGGCAAACTGAACGCATATTTTTTGCGGCAGCCGGAGGATGAGGAGGAGATCCCGCCGCTCACGTTCCAGATGAACAGGGTAAAGGACAACAGGGTGTCCATGGGAGATCTGTTTGGAGATTATCCGAAACAGGTGGAAGCGCTGCAGCTGAACAGCATCTTTCTGATCGCGGATGAGAACCGCAGTATGGTTCTGTATCACACTTCAAAGTCTGATGTCATGGTTGGAAGTTCTATCGCATGCAGACAGATACAGTACGGTATCCATTATGGGGATGTAATATATATCACGTCGCAGGATGGGGGCTATGACCTGGAACTTCACTTCATTGCAGTGTTCCAGTAGAGACAGCCCTTTAAAACCTAAAAAACATAAAAAGGAGAATGCTTATGGATGTAATCACACAGACAAACAGGACGATCCTGTTTACTGAGATCAACCCGGAATGTCTGAATTTATTGACCTTGATCGGGGATGTACGGGGAAAGACGAGTTTGGATGACGACAAGATCAAGGAGATCAACAAGGAGCTCGCCGTTTCTAGTTTTGCCGAATTTATGGATAAATTTAATCCGGTAGTATATTCCTGGTGTGATGCGACAAGCGGGAAGATCCAGTACAGCACAGTGCGTCCTGAACATATTCCCCAGAACTGCATCACGGAGATTCCGTTAAATGAGATGAATGATCTGTTAAACATGCTGATCACACTTCTGGGAGCAAGGGATGCGCAGGGTGTGGCAAATGTGGATTTTCAGTTCAGCAAGATACTGGAAATGATCTCACCCAAGAAGATCATGGAGGATATCCGCCAGGTCAGAAAGGAGATCCAGTATACATACGGGAAATATATGGAGCTGGATGACGGCGACCCGAAACGGCTTGACCTCGGAGATACATTGAATTATCAGTTTGAGCAGGCAAGCCAGAATTACAATAACGTCCTTGCGATGCTGCCGCTCGCGATCGAAGATATCAAGACGCGTCTGCTGCTAGGGGACGGGGAGTCCGGACAGGGTGGACCTGATTTTAAGGCAGGGCTTCTGAGTATGGGCGAGGATGGAGAGCTTAAGATCCTCGAGATGAAACAGGAAGAGAGCACGCAGCTTGCAGTGGTTGACGATGAGGTGAACCTAAGCCTTATGGATGCATTCAGGGAGGACTATGATGCATTAAATGAGACCCCTTCCGGCTATGTCAGAGATCTGGTAGTACGCACATTCTGCCCGCTGAGCTCCACGATGGAGAGCAATGTCAACCGTGAGCTGGAAGTGAACAATTACAACACGTATCTGGAATTCTATAAACAGAGCAAGAATGATTTTGTCAAAGTGGTGAAACCGCTCATAGAGAAGATCCTGGGGGTAAAGACGTTTTTTGACCAGTACAGGGTAAAGGAAAAAGGAATGCAGCCCAAACTGCTGATCACAAACATACCGCTCGAGATGCTGGTGAAATCCAGCAACCTGCCAAGACTGATCACATACTTAAACACGACAAATGACAAGAATGAGTTCGACAATACCATCTGGTTTGGGATCGTGCCGGATGTGGAGCTGAACCAGACAGGGGGCGGAAAACTCCAGAGAGTCCGTTTTGCCGGCAATAAGCGGGAAGAGAAGCAGGGGACAACCTCCATGGAGAGCCTCGCAGCATTGATGAATGCGATCGAGCCTTACAAGATCTCGACATTCTTCAGCTTCTGTACCAGCGAGGAGACAACTTTCAACTATATCGCTACAGAAGGGATCGAGCTGTTCAAGGATAAGTGTGCGCCTCTTATGAAAAAGACGTACAGTGAGTTTGTCATTCCCTGTATACCAAATGTCACGATCATTCCCAAGGATAAGTCAGGACTCGTCCTCGACAAAAAGATGGTCATGGATGAGGATGGAAATGTAGCGCTCTCCTCGGAAAAGGATGACGTCATGAAAATGTGGCTGGAGGGTATCTATGTCAGTGCAGCGTATGAGGCTGCGGGAATCGTGGCAGCATGGCAGTGCCCTGAATACCTAAAACAGCGTTTTAAGGATACCAGCATGGAATATCCGGGCGTGCGGTTTGATATAGAAGCGGACGACAATGCACTTCTGGCGACGACCAGTATGACAAAGGAGATATCCGGATATACGAATGCCATCAAGAATTCCATCAACCACACAGGTTTTGGCTTCGTATTTTCTTCCGACAATGCACAGTACAAAGGGCAGGAGATCAAGAACATCACAGTCTATAAGGCTCGCAACCTGCTGAGCAGGGGAAATGAGTTTGAGCCGATCTACAAGACGCTTGTAGTGACGTACATAGAGAGGATGCTGCGGTTTTACAGCAGTGATTTCAAACAGGACAAGATCGAGAAATTCTTCAGCAGCAACCCTAACAGCCAGAAGAGCCGCTGGGATGCAAACAGGCAGTATGTCAACTCCATCCTTCAGGGCGGCGACGAGCTGGATTGCAATATAGATGAAAAGTACGGTGTCTGCGATGTGTTAGTGACGTTTGCAAATACCACCAGGAATCTGAAAGTGCAGCTGGAAAGAAAAGCAAGGAATGAATAAATAAATGTAAATATCTTTATACCAGAACATCTGGTATAGGGTATCAATAAAAGAGAAAAAAGTAAAACAAGGAGGAAAATGAAATGGGATTACGGTTAAACATCGAAGGAAGCGAATCTATCAAGCTGAAGGAAACCAGCATCATGCGCGTGAAATTTGGGGCTGATATCCCCCACGATTCCAACGCAAGATCGACAGACCTTGGTTCGACAGTATTGATCGAGGGCAAGATCCTGACAGCAGTGGACGGGGAAGAGGCAGATGACACATCCAAGATCGCAAAATGGTCTCTTGTGCCGGCAGAGAATTCTGACTGCTACAGGAATGTGGAGATCACGGTGGTGAGTGCATCACAGATCGTGCGTCAGATCACGGTTCCCAACGCTTTTGTGGTTGGTTATGAGGAGGATTTCTCAGACGATACCGGCGCGGGCGTATTCAGGCTTCTGATCAAGCAGAAGAAGGACAAGATGATAAACCTGAAGTTTGAGGGTGGATTCAGCGGCGAATGATGACATGTCCTGCAAGTGATGTGAAGGAAAATGAAAGGAGTAGTTTATTATGGGATTTACATTAAAAGTGGAAGGAAATTCCTCAATTGAATTAGGAAAAGACAGTATTATCAGCGTCAAAGTCCGGACAGATATTCCGCAGGACAGCAACGCGCGTTCTACAGATCTGGGCAGCACTGTGACGATCACAGGCAAGATCCTGACAGCAGTGGACGGGGATCCTTTTGACAGTACAAAGCAGCTGGGACTCTGGTCTCTTGTGCCGGCAGAAAGTTCAGACTGCTACCGCAAGGTTACGATCGAGGTGATCGCATCATCTCAGGTAGTGCGCAAGTATACATATCCGAATGCTTTCGTGGTGGATTACAGAGAGCATTACGGAGATGAGGAAGGTGTCGGAACATTTACACTGATCATAAAACAGAAGAAGGACAAGATGGCGCAGGTATCGGTAGATGGCGGATACAGCATTTAGTGAATAAGAAGGGCTGCCTGCTTTCGCAGGCAGCCCTTTATATGTACAGTTCCATGCAGGAAAAGTACGCCGCTGAGGCTGCGCATGGGGCGCGCAGTGCATGATCGAAAGTGGGTCTGTGTACAGGATGGTGACAGATGAAAGATTATTATAAGATCCTGGGTGTAGAGAGGCAGGCAACGGATGAGCAGATCAAAAAAGCATACCGAAAGCTTGCGAAACAATACCATCCAGATGTGGTTAAAGACGATAAGAAAAAGCAGGAACGCATGTATGAGATACAGGAAGCGTATGAGTGCCTGGGGAATGCAGAGCATCGGAAAAAGTATGATGCAGACTGGTGCAGAATGTCCCAGGATCCTGCGAAAACCTCAAAGAATACCAACATGGGAACTGCACCGTTTGATCAGAAAATGCCGGATCTAAGTCCATTTGAGCGTTTTTTTGGTTTTACCCCGGGAAAAGGAATGGAGACATATCAGGACAAAAGAGTGAAAAAACCGGAAGGACCAATAAGGACAGATGACTTGTTTGCGGCTTTTTTTGGCAATATGGGGCAAGGAGGGAACAAAAAATAAGGCATGGAACATGAAAAGAGGAAAAGAAAAAACCATATGATTCCCGATATCCTGCTCCTGCTGTGCGGGGTAGGTCTTTTGTCAGGGATTCTCTGGCATATGAGAACACAGCGCTGGATGTTCCTGCTGTTGATCGCGGTAGGAGCCTGTATCATATGTGTCCTGCTCTGCCTGGTATCTTCCCGTCAGATGGAGGAGAAAGCGGCAGATATGGAGATCTTTCAGGGACATGGGATCCAGAAACTGATCCTGCTGGATGCACAGGGAAAACCGGTCAAATCATGGAGTCTGGATGGCAGGACGTCCCTGATCATAGGAAAGGCGGGACAAAACCAGGAGCTGGATGTGGACCTGTCAGACTGTGAGTACAGCAGCTTTATTGACTTTCAGCATGCAGTGCTGAATTTTAGTATGGACCAGTGGTATGTGGAAGATCTGGAATCACATAACGGGGTAAAAGTCGGGAAAGTCGAGGACGGGGAGTGTTACAGGGTGCTCCACCGCCCTTGTAAAGTTACAGCAGGTGATGTCCTGTATATTGCAAACACGAAGCTGCTTCTGACGTGATGTCATAAGAGGCGCCTAGTGCACACTGCATACCTGAGTGATAAAGATAGGAGACGAGAGTAAGATGAGTTTAGCAAGATGCCCGAACGGACATGTATACAATTCCAGGCGGTATGGAAAAATTTGCCCTTACTGCAGCATGAGAGTCCAGGAGGATGAGACACCTGGGAAGGCGGCAGGATTTGAACCTCCGGTAGAAATACTGGAGGAACCAGTAAGACCCGTATGCGGGTGGATCATCTGTATCGAAGGCGCGAAGGTAGGTGCGGATTATAAGGTCCATGAAGGGAAGAATTTTGTGGGAAGAAGCGATGACATGGATATCCAGATCCTTGGCGACAATGAGATCAACCGGAAGAACCATGCCATCATCGTTTATGACAAGATGAAGTTAAACACCATGATCCTTCCGGGAGATTCGTCAGGCATTGCATACCTAAACGAGGAGCCGGTCTATGTGCCAAAAGAACTGAAGCCGTACGATATCATCAGCATGGGTCAGAGCCGGTTTCTGTTTGTGCCCCTGTGCGGGATGAATTTCTCGTGGGCGGATGTGAAATGACGGGCAGTACACTGCTCCTTCTGGGGAGCGCACTGTATACGGCACTGGTCTGCTGGCGTGTTTTCGGCGAAAGGCAGGATACCGTCCGCGAAAGAGGCAGGGAGAGTGCAAAATGCCAGACGACAGGATGCCAGATGGTCCAGGCGGACAACGCCCAGGTGTGGGACAGCAGCGCAGGGACACTGGCAGTCCTGGCAGACGGGATCGGCCGGTCCAACACAGGGATGGTCTGTGCCCAGATCGCGGTGGATACGGTGCTTGACCTGTATGAGCCGTACCAGGGATTAAATGAGCCGGCTTATTTTTTTAAAACGTCATTTCATGAAGCCAGTAAGCGCATACAGCGCACCATCGGGGAGCGCAGGGGCGGTGCAAGCCTGGGTGCGGTATTTACGGATGGCGGATATCTGCACTATGCAGTTGCGGGTGACGTGAGGATCGCTCTGATGCGGGGGGAAGAACTGATCCCCCTGAGCAAAGGGCAGACACTGGATGTCCTGGCAGAGCAGGCATTTCAGCAAGGAAAGATATCCAGGCAGGATGCGGTCTGGAGTATGGATGAGAAACGGGTATGGAACTATCTGGGACAGGATGGTTTTCATGAGATCGAGGTCTGTGATCCGCCGGTGCGCATGAAGCGCGGGGACAAGATCCTGCTGATGAGCAAGGGGATCTTTGATGTCCTCTCATGGAGGGAGATCGAGGATATACTGCTCGATCCTGCACCCATACAGGAACTTGCTGACAGGATCGTGCTGGAAGCGGACCGGAAGGAAGGCATGGATAAAGAAAATGGCAGTGTCATACTGATACAGGGGATGGAGGCTTAAATGAGAAGGATTAATTCTGAGTTTCAGACACTCCACATATCCGAGGAGGGGCAGAAATTATCCAACAGGGATTATTTTGGGTATGTGGAGATGGATGATTTTGCCTGTTATGTGCTGGCGGACAGTCTGGATGAAGAGCCGTCCGTGAACAGTGCCAGACTGGTGGTAGACAGTATTATCCGTGATTTTACAGAGGCGCCGACGATGCGGAAGCGGGCTGTCAGAAAATATATCATCAGGGCGCACAGGGAGCTGATGGCCCAGCGGGAAGGTATGCACCTCAAGGCCAGTGTCGTCGTCGCCGTGACGGATTACAGAAAGCTGCGGTACTATCATGCAGGAAACAGCCGGTTATACTGGATCAGGAATGCACGGATCATGGAACAGACAAAGGATCAGTCACTGACCCAGAATCTTCTTGAACAGGGCAGACTCCCTCTTGACGAAGCCGCAGCCCACGAGGAGCGGAATAACCTGTACTCCTTTCTGGGAGAGAGGGGCACACCCCAGATCGAGATCTCACGCAAGAAGAAGCTCGAAAACGGTGATATGTTTGCTCTTTTGACCAGAGGTGTCTGGGAGCAGTGCGGGGAGCAGGAGTTTCTCCAGATCACCAACGACGCAAAGGAACCGAAGGACATTCTGGACCAGACCGAAGACTGCGTGCTGAAAGACCAGGAGAACAGAAAGATCGATAATTATTCCCTGGCAGTGACATTTGTCAATAGAGTATACCAGTCCCCCAAGAAACCAGTTTCCATCAAAAAGATCTTAATGATCGCGCTGCCGGTCCTGCTTGTCGTGACGATCACCGGAGTGACGCTGTATCTGCGGTATCGGAATATCCGCACAAAGACAGAAGATATGATCCGGTATATGGAGAGTGGGCAAACATATCTTGGACTGAATAATTATCAGAAAGCGGCGGAGGAGTACGGGGAGGCCATGACGCTTGCCAGAAGTCTGAAACGCGCGAAGGAGCAGGATGAGTCGGACCAGTATATCAAACTTGCAGAACAGATCATGCTGGCGGACGATGCACTCAGCGGCGAGGAATACCAGAAGGCGCAGGAGCTGTATCTGGCGGCCAGGGAGATGTCCGTGGAGACAGGAAACACAGGGCTGCAGTATATCGATGGACAACTGGACCGGGTACTGCGCCACGTCAGAGTCTTTGACTTGATCGCTCAGGGGGAGCGGAAACAGGAATACGGGAATCTGGAAGGTGCCATCGCACTCTACAAGGAGGCGAAAGAGATGGCAGAGACCCTGTATTTCGGGGAGGGAAAAGCGGAGGCGCTGAAGCTTCAGATGGAGGCGGAGGAAGCGCTTGATCAGCAGAAGATGGACGAAGCGGCAAAGCTCCAGGAGCAGATCAATGAGGAAGTGGCAAGCATGGCTGTGGAAAATGAGCAGAAGTCCAATGACCAGCAGAGTGCGATGGATATAGAGAATCAGGGGAATGCCCTTTTGGCACAGGGATTCTATGAGGAGGCCATCACGTTTTACCAGACAGCGCAGGCTATGTACAGCAAACTGGAAATGGAAGAGCTTGCAGAGGAGATAGAGCCGAAGATCATTGCTGCTCAGGCAGGAATGGAGGCAGCCAGGAAAGCGGCAGAGATGGAAAAAGCAGCAGAGGAAGCCTCGGAAGAAGCAGCCGAGATACAGCCGGAAGAAGCAGCCGGGGTACAGGCGGAACAATCAGAGGAGACAGCACAGCCGGATAACTCTGCGGAGTAAGAAATGAGGGCGGACATGAGACAGTACACATATACGTTGAATCCGAATCAGACACAAAAGGAAAATCATACATACAAGCGGAGTGAACTGGAGAAGATGACGGTATTCCGTCTGCAGGAGATCTGCAGGAAGGAGCGCCTGGTGATCCCGACCGCGCAGCGCACAGACAGGGAGGGGCTGATCCGTCTGATCATGCGTTTCAGGGGACAGAAAGAGTACCGGCATATCCAGGACACATGTGAGGGCGGCATGGAACGGATCCAGGATTTCCTGGACCGGTGCGGCGTACAGTTCCTGAATGAACCACAGGTCAGTATTCCCGGAACGATCACACTGTATCAGAATACGGAGATGAACGAGATGGACGGATACCGGGTGGAGGCGGATGAGCAGCTTCTGTGCGGCAATCTTCTGCTCGTTGATGAGAGCCTGACAGTGTATACCTGCTTTTATCTCGATGAGACGTCAGACGCAGCGTACCTGTTCAAAGGAAAGTCCGTTCCTGTGCGCGCATTGGAGAAACACCAGTTCTTTATCCTGTATTTTCCGGATGGAAAAACGTCAGAGTTCCTTTATGACTGCTACTACGGTAAGCGGGTATCCATGCCTGGATATGTAGAAAGTGTCAGGATCCCATTGCTGGATATCCAGGAGAAGGAGATCGGTAAGGCAGACCTGCCGCTGGTCATTGATTTTGGCAGCTGCAATACAACGATGGGGATCTGCCTGCCTGATGGGAGCACAAAGATTGCCACGGCAGGAGGCAGCACCATCATACCGAGCATCATCGGTATAAGGGAGAAGGCAGGCGGCGGAGCGGAGATCCTGTCGGGGCATCACGCGCAGATCGCGGACAGCCAGGACTATCAGGACGGAGATGTCGCAGTGTTTTATGACATCAAGCGCTGGATCAGTGACGCCGGACGCGTGGAAAACGTGATATTGAAAAACGGATATAAATATCAATTTGCCAGAAAAGAGATGCTCAGGGCTTATCTGGATTATCTGCTCGATCTGGCACAGCAGCAGTTCAAGTGCAGATTCACCAGTATCCAGCTGCTTGCCCCGATCCGGCAGAAGCAGAAGTTCCAGAAGATCTTCAAGGAACTGCTTCCGGAGTACAGTGTGAACTGTGAGCTTGATGAAGGCATGGCAGTCCTGTTCAACAGTATCAACGGACTGATCCGCGGGAAGCGATATGAGGAGCGGCGCTGGTACCACGCACTGGTCCTTGACTGCGGGGGAGGAACGACAGACCTGACTTCCGGGCGATTCTGCATCGAGAATAACAGGGTTTCCTACATCATCGATCTGGAGACACGGTACGAGAACGGAGACACGAACTTTGGCGGGAATAATCTCACATACAGAATCCTGCAGCTTCTAAAGCTGCGGATCGTGGAGGAGGCATTCATAAGACAGCCAGACGCCGGAGACTTACAGGAACTCTATGACAGGGCGGAGGAGTGGCTGCCGACACGTTTCAAGGAGTACGAGGAGAAGAGCAGGGAGAACTATTTCCTGGTAAAGAATAATTATTACTATCTCTTCGGACTTGCAGAACAGATCAAGAAGCGGTTTTTCCAGCCGGAATTCTGCTATCAGATCATACTGTCCACAAAGAAGGGCGAGGGCATCTTCCTGGACAAGTGGAAACTGTCGATGAACAGGGGAGGCCAGCTGCGCTATCTTGACGAGCCGGTGCGTCTGTGTGTGTATCTGAATGAGATTGAGGAGCTGCTGCGCCCGGATGTCTACGCGCTCATGGAGCAGTTCCTTGACCAGAAGTTTGAGCAGGGGGAGCTAACGGAGTATGAAATGATCAAGCTGACAGGGCAGTCCTGCAAGTCCCGGCTGTTCATGGAGGCACTCAGACAGTATGTCCCCGGAAAGAGGATCCAGGGAACAAAACAGGACGCGGCGGGGACGGAGCTGAAGATGTGCTGCCTCGAGGGCGCACTTGCATATTTTATGAACTGTAAGCTGGGGTATATGAAAGTCAATGAGAAGTACCGTGTAGGAAGCCTGCCATATGAGATCATGGCGTTCACACATGAAAACAAGGAAAAGATCCTGATCAAGAGTCTGGATGCGCAGGACCACATCGGTCATATATCACGTTTCCACATCGGAAACCAGCTGGACCTGTATCTGAATGACGGACAGGGCAGACGGCTCAAGACGTACTATTTCGGATACGATACCTCAAAGTTTGATGAGACGACCCAGGAGGAGATCGACACACTCTATGCAGGGACCGTGATCCAGGAACAGACAGATATCATACTGGAAGGGGAGATGAAGTTCTTTGTGTGGATCTCCAGGGAACGCTGGGGATTTGTGGTGCTGCCGGTACTCAGGGATCAGGAACACCTGTACAAAGGGCAGGAAACCTTCTTTGACTTTGAGGATGACACATGGGAACTGAATTACTTTGATGGAAGAAAGTAGGGAGGCAGTATGGAGCAGACAGACAGCATGGAAATGATGAAGGAAATGATCCGCAATGAGATACAGTCCATAGACGCTCTGACAGAGAGAACCGCGTTCAAGGAACTGATGGAGGGCGTATTTCTAGGGCTGTACGAGACAAACCTGCAGATGTATGGGGAACTGGAGCGGCGCATCGGGGATGAGCTGGGTTACGACCAGAGCCGCTACAGGGTGCGGACCGGCGTGATCGAGCGGGAATATTTTGACGGATCCCATCATTTCCTGTCCCCCATGGAGGACAATGATCTGGAGGAGAAGCACTATGACATGAAAGAGATCGTGGATACAGTCCGGGAGAAGGGTGAGTTTCCGCTCATGAAAGTCCTGCTCTGCTGTGATTATATGGAGCTGGAGGCATTGTGGGAAAGCGATCCTGTTTTCAAGGGGACCATCACCACTGAGGCTCCTGAGGGAGAGTGGGAGATCGAGGTGCGGCTCAAGAGGAACACAGCATATCTGGAACGGATCAAATACCTGTATCATCTGTTCATCAAAAACGGTGTGCCGTGGCAGACAGTGAATGCGCCGTATCTGTACAAGATGGCGGATGTGGTCGTCACCGGACTTCCTAAAGAGCTCGATGGTCAGGAGAAGATCTGCCAGGTGACGATCCAGTTTGGCGAATACAGCCGCGTTGTCCGGCAGGAACTCATACCAGTATGGAATATCCAGAAGCTGACACTGGACGGGATCGGGTTTCCTACACCCTGCGGAGACCACAGCAGTTATGAACACAATATCTCGATCCACGAGTATGGGTCTGAACATGCATATCTGGCAGAGGACAGCCAGAAGATCCAGAGTGTCACCCAGACCATGGACAAACTGCGGATCATCAGCGCGACAGGGGAAGCAAAGAAGTGGGACGTCTATATGCTGCGCTCGTCGAAAGACCACAGGATCGACCGGTATACCTATCCGCTCATGCAGAATGGACGTTCGGAGAGCTTTGCGGAAAAATACCAGAGAAAGTGGAATCAGAATATCCGGACCAGGACAGAACTCGCGCACTTTATCAGAGGTTTTGGGCTTGAGGAGATCGGAAGAGCGTCGTGTAGGGAAAGAGTGTAGATCTCGGTGGTC
>CAJUQU010000062.1:0-3343 GCA_910588595.1 uncultured Lachnospiraceae bacterium
GGGTTATCCTGCTCAACCAGGGCGTGAAGCTAGGGGAAGGTTCCCCGAAAGCGATGATCGATGATTATAAGCGTGTCCTGGTAGGGCAATATGAGCTTCCGGGGCGGCGTGACAACCTGGTGGACGATGCCGAGATCCAGGAGGCAGTGCAGGTGAAAGCTGCTGCCCAGAAGCGCGCAAGACAGCAGGCAGAAGATGAGGACGCGCAGGAGTCAAAAGCGCTGGAGTACGGGACCAGACAGGCACTGATCGAGGAGATCTATCTGACAGATGACCGCGGGATCCGGACAAACTCTATCTTGAAGGGGTTCGTATTCCACATCCATATGCAGGTGAGGTTTTACCAGGATCTGCCGGCGCCTATTTTTGCCTTTTCGTTCAAGACAGCCAAGGGCACGGAGATCACAGGAACGAATACGATGTTCGAGAAGGCGTTTTTGGAACCGGTGAAGGCTGGGGATATAAAAGAAGTCTGTTTCACGCAGAAGATGTCGCTCCAGGGAGGGGAGTACCTGCTTTCCTTTGGCGTGACAGGGTACGAGGGGGACGATTTCAAGGTATACCACAGACTGTATGATGCGCTTGATGTGACAGTTGTGTCGGACAAGAACACAGTGGGATATTATGATATGGACTCGACAGTTGTGGTTAAGGAGCTGTTTAGAAATTACTTGTGACAAGGACGCCGCATAAATGTTCATCTGCAAAGAAGAAAATCGCAGGCATAGCGGGCTATGTCAAGATTTTCTGATGCCGCAGATGGGCATTTAGGCAAGTCATTGTCATGAGTAATTTATTAACAGTTCCTAAGGAGCTTTGCAGAGATAACTCGTGATATTGGTCTGTCACAAGAGGTTTTGGCTGACGGTTCCTGCAAGTGTGGAGATCTGGAATGGGTTTTGTTGTCAAGAACTATTGAATGGTGTGTGCTGGAGCAAGCAGGGGGTATAACATGGAAGAGGACATGCAGTTAAATCAGGAGAAAATCGGCAGTGTGATCTTGGATTATACGTACTATTCAGGACAGGATCTGTATTCTGACGGCGATATTGAGGATAAGATGCTGGACATTGCCATGTACAATCCGCCGGAGGACTTTCCCAAAATTATCGAGAGAGAGAAGAGCTGGCCTGTTTTTTATCATTTCTCGCCGCTTCGGAAAAATATCATCGACTGGATTCCATTTAAGAAAACAGATAAAGTGCTTGAGATCGGTTCAGGCTGCGGTGCACTTACAGGACAGCTGGCAAAGAGGGCAGGGAGCGTCACCTGCATAGAACTGTCAAAGAAACGCAGTATGGTAAATGCATACCGCAACCGCAATGCCGACAATATCACGATCATGGTCGGAAATTTCAACGATATCGAGCCTTGTCTTGACGAGGATTATGACTATGTACTGCTGATCGGTGTCTTTGAGTATGGGCAGGCATATATAGGCGGTGCGTCTCCCTACGAGGATTTTCTCAGGATCTGTGACCGCCATAGGAAGCTTGACGGGCGTCTGATCATTGCCATTGAGAATAAATTTGGGTTGAAGTACTGGGCAGGATGCCGTGAGGATCATCTGGGAACTCATTTTGCGGGGCTGGAGGGATACCGAGAGGGAGGTCCGGCGAGGACGTTTACATGGCATGGTCTCGAGAGGATGCTCGAACAGGTCGGGATCCATGAATATGCTTTTTATTATCCGTATCCTGATTATAAATTTGCGACAACGATCTACTCAGACCGCTACCTTCCCCAAAAGGGAGAATTGAGCAACAATCTGAGAAATTTTGACAGGGACCGGGTACTGCTTTTTGATGAGAAACAAGTGTTCGATGAGATCATAGATGAGAAAGAATTCCCGCTTTTTTCCAACTCGTATCTGCTCGTGGTTGGGGGGGCACCCAATGTGGTCTACACGAAGTTTTCCAACGACAGGGCTGCGAAGTGGGCGGTCCGGACGTCCATTGTCAGGGAGGCCCCGGGGCAGATGCATGTGGAGAAGCTTCCTGACACGGAAGCAGCTCACAGACATCTGTTGAACACAAAGCAGGCATATGAGCAGCTTGCCGAGCGGTACGAGGGTACCAAGATCGACATCAATAAGTGCGATGTGATCCGCGGCGATGTCCAGAACGGGCTGTCGTTTGAATTCTGCCGGGGAGAGACGCTCGAAGCGCTGCTTGACGAGTGTCTGATGCGGACGGATGTGGCAGGCTTTAAGGCGCTTGTCCAGGAGTATATGCACTGGCTCTACTACAATGAGGATACCTATGCAGTCAGCAATTTTGACTTTATATTTCCCAATATCCTTGTGGATGGAAAACAGTGGCATGTCATTGACTACGAGTGGACTTTTGACAAGCATATCGAGGTGAAGGATATCGCATTTCGCGCTTTCTTTAATTATACGCTGGGCGGGGAGATGAGAAAGGCGTGCGAAGACCTGTTGATGAAAGACATCCTGGGATTTACGGACGAGGAGATTGCAGCTGCCGCTGCAGAAGAGAGGGAGTTTCAGCTCCGCATCACTGGGAATCACGCGTCGGCAGGGCGTATGCGGGAGCTGATCGGAAACAGGGCATATGCGCTTGAGGGAATGCTCAAGTATTGCGAACATACGGATCTCAAGTGCATCGTGCAGGTTTTTGTGGATTATGGGGAGGGATTCAGCGAGGAAAACTCTGTAAGGCTTCTGGATTGTTATACATTAGGAAGATATATGAAACTGGAGTATGATATTCCTGATGGGGCTGTGCGGATCAGGATCGATCCCTGCATGTACCCGTGTGTGGTGGATATTCGTGAGATCAAAACGGGGAAAAGGATTTATACGGCGGATGAGGTTGAGGTGAACGGGAGCCGGCAGGAGTGCGGGCTGATCGTGTTTGACAATGAAGATCCCAATTGTACCATCAATGTTGAGGGGAGAGGTCATCTCACTGTCGATATGGATGTTCTGGAACTTCCGCAGTCACTTGCAAGCCAGCTGGTGCAGAATGCTGTAAAAGAAAATTTTGTTACGAAAACAAAGGGGTTTCTTAAGACAAAGTTGAGGGGTTAGTGTGCCCAGGGTGGGGGATTCATTGGTATGTTAGGTAAGATAAAAGAAGCCATACAGGGCAGATTATATAAAAAATGTATAAATGAGTACGAGAGAGTGCTGCGCTGTCAGACGGATCCATATCTGTTGTGGATCAAGGAGAATGAACAGGCGGGCAGGCGGGATTCCAATGAAGAGCAGAGACCTAAGTTTGACATTGTGTATATGGAGGAGTGCGGCAGGGAATTTTCCCTGTCGGGTTTTGATAAGGAGTATGTCTTAGATCGGAAGAGCACACGTCTGAACTCCAGT
>CAJUQU010000062.1:3353-16279 GCA_910588595.1 uncultured Lachnospiraceae bacterium
TCTTGTTTGTGTCGGAGGAGGGCAGGATCGCGGCGGATGTCTACCGTGAGATCCCACAGTATTTTGAGATGCATAAAGATGTGAATATCGTCTATGCCGATGAGGACACATGGATGCTGGAGGCGCAAAAAGAAGTGGACAGGGATCTCGTGAATGACGAGAGCGCGCACAGGATCTTTCCGTGGACAAAACCGATGTGGTCGCCGGATACGCTGTTTTCATTTCTGTATTTTGGCAATATCTTTGCGGTCCGCAGGGAGGCGTATCTCGGGGTGAAGTGGCTTGGCGACAGGGATTACCGCAAGAACATCTATGATTTTGTGCTCAAGGCGACGGAGCATGGCAAGCGCCCCGGCCATATCGAGAAAATACTGTTTCACACATATGAAAAGGGGAGCAGCCGGGAAGAGATCGAGGACCGACTCATGCACAGGACGGATTTTATCGGTGTGGGAAAGGCGTATGATCCTATCCGCGAGAGTGCACTTCAAAGACGCGGCCTGACAGGAAAAATGGTGGAGGACACCCAGACAGGGATCACGTATCCGATGTACGAACTTCCCAATCATCCGCTGGTCAGTATCGTCATTCCATCCAAAGATAATCCGGACGTGTTGAGACAGTGTATCCGTTCGATCTATGCGCACACGGATTATCCGAATTATGAGATCATCGTTGTCGACAATGGAAGCACTGCGAGGGTGCGCATCGGGCTGGAGAATTTCAGGCAGGAGTGTGCGTTTACGTATCTGTATCTCCCGATGGAGTTCAATTTTTCCCACATGTGCAATGCGGGAGTGAAGGAGGCGAAGGGCGAGTATATCCTGTTGCTCAATGACGACATGGAAGCGGTTGAAGGCAGCTGGCTTGCGAGACTGGTCGGACAGGCGTCCTTAAAACATGCCGGCGCTGTCGGTGCAAAGCTCTTGTATCCAAACTCGACCAAGATACAGCACGCCGGGATCACCAACACGATCTATGGTCCCGGGCATAAGCTAAAGCAGCTGGATGACAGTGTTTCCTACTATTATGGCAGAAACCGTTTTGTGTATGACCTCATCGGCGTCACCGCGGCGTGTCTGATGATGCGCAGGGATTACTTCCTCGCGATCGGAGGTCTGTTTGAGGGGCTTGCTGTGGCATACAATGACGTGGATCTGTGTTTCCGTCTGTGCAGCAAGGGACTGTACAATGTACAGCGCAATGATGTCGTGCTGTATCATCATGAGTCGCTCAGCCGTGGCGACGATCTTCAGGATGAGAGGAAACTCAAGCGCCTGCTGGCAGAGAAGGATGTGCTCTATCACAGGCATCCAAAGCTGTACAGAAAGGATCCGTTTATCGGAACGCTTCTAAACAGCGGGGATCCGGAGTACAGCTGCCGTTGGCTGGAGCGGTACGAGCTGTTCAACATATTTGACGCGGACGATATGCTTTCCGAGTCTAAGAAGCTTCCTTCAGTGGAAAGCATGAATCAGGCGATCATGATCACTGTGGAGGATTGCGGAAAGGAGAACTTTGCGAAGGCAGTGACCAAGAACGGGCAGAAGAAGAAGACATATTATCTCATCAAGGGATGGGCGTATGTGCCAGGCATGGATAACGCGCGCTATCAGTTCAAGATCCTGCTGGTGAACAGCGGCGGCAAGGTGTGGGAGCTGCCGGTGCAGCGGCGGTACCGCAAGGATGTGGCTGCGATACTTCCGGATGAGACCAATGTGGATCTGACAGGCTTTTGCAACTGGATCTTTGAGGGGGCATTGCCGCCGGATACGTATGAGCTGTGGATGACAGCGAAGGACGGCTGTTCCAGACAGCGGCTGTACCGCAGCATGGAGAAGACATTGACTATTGAATGACAAGAACCTCTACAGGGTCTAAGGGATTTTAATGGATGAATATGAAAGAATATAAAAAGGAACTTTTTGCACAGAAGACACCCTATCTGCAATGGCTGAAAGCACAGAAAACAGAGTTGGAAGAGCAGTATGGGCGACAGCCGGATCACGGTACTATAGGGAAGCAGATATACACGCTTCCCTTTTCTTCATGCATGGATAAGATGCATGAGTTCGGGGAAAGCCGCGCGGATTCGGTGTATCTGTTTGTCAAAAAAGGCGGAAACCTGTCTGAATATGCCGAGATGGTCTTCGCGGAAGTATTTCTGGATAGAACTGATGTTTTGCTTGCCTATGCAGACGAGGATTATAAGGGAAGCCTAAAGGAGTTGTATGATATTGAAGAGGAAGTGATCGGCAGGGGGGCTCCTTGGTTCAAACCGGATTTTTCGCCGGATACACTTGCGTCTTTTTTCTATATAGGAAGTGTGTTTGCAGTCAGAGGGTCTCAGATATTGGAGATGACAGCAAAATACGGGAGAGACATCAGCCTGTATGAGCTTGCGTACAGGATCTTTATGAGCGCGCTGGAGAGGAAAATGCAGGGAGAGCAGGAAGGGATCGTCCACATATCGAGAGTGTTATATACAAATGACAGCCTGGCGGACGCGCAGCGGATCGACAGTTCGGATGTGATCAGGGCATTGTACAGGGGGACGGATCAGGTGCTCGGCAGCGATAAAGTGTCGATCGTTATTCCGAGCAAAGACAATGCACCGGTGTTGGAAAAATGTCTGAAGACTCTGGTTCAAAATACAGATTACGATTGTTATGAAATCATCATTGTGGATAACGGCAGCAATTTGGAACAGAAGATGTGTATAACACATATTATTGATATGATAAAGAGAGAGAAAAGTGATCTGAAGATCCAATATATCTACCAGGAGAGCGGATTTAACTTTTCTGCGATGTGCAATCTGGGCGCGCGGGCGGCGGAGGGCGCATATCTGTTATTTCTGAATGATGATATCGAGGTGATGGATACGGACCGTGACTGGCTTGGAACGATGGCAGCATACGCTGCGAAGTCCCATATAGGCGCTGTCGGAGCGAAACTGTACTACCCGCGCAGCCCGGGGAAAAACGGTTGTTACAGAATACAGCATACCGGGATCACGAATATGGGGATCGGACCGGCTCACAAACTAGGCGGCACAGAGGACACAGGCTGTCTGTATCACGGACATAACACCTGCAATTATGATATGCTGGCTGTCACAGCAGCGTGTATGCTGATCCGGAAAAGTGTTTTTGACGAGGCGGGTGGGTTTGACGAGGACTTTGCGGTGGCGTACAATGATGTGGAGCTTTGTTTCCGGCTGTACCACATAGGATATCTGAATGTGCAGGTCAATGAGGCTGCATTGATCCACCATGAATCGCTCAGCAGGGGGCAGGATACTGCGCCGGAAAAGTTAAGGCGGCTGCTCGACGAGAAGCAAAAGTTGTATCAAAAGCATCCGTCGCTGTACGCAAGAGATCCATATTACAGTCCGAATCTGGTACAGTGGAAAAGAGATGTGGAATATAACACGGGATATTTATATGACTTCGACAGGCAGTCAGCGCCGTTACTGCTGAGTGATAAAAGAAAACAGAGGGTATTTAAAAAATATGATTTCAGGAGTTTTCTGCAGGTAAGATCAAAAGCGGCGGCAAAGATCTATGACAGGCTGACAGGGTTTGACAGGATCATGTTTCAGATCGACTCGATCAGTTATGGGGAGGGCATAGCGGAGGATAAAATAACAGATAATAACATAACGATCGAGGGGTGGTCTGCTGTCAGAAATACGGATAACGCGGATCTGCCCAGAAAACTATGGCTGATCTATACAGTGCGCAATTTTGATCATCGAAGTGTCTATGAGTTTGAGATCGCGCCGAAGCTTAGGGAGGATGCAGCGGCGCTCCTGGAAGGTTGTGGAAACACAAAAAATGCCGCACTCTCGGGCATGCAGGTCAACATTGATAAAAGTGCCCTGAAGCCGGGATGTTATCGTGTCGGCGTGCTGTACGGCGACAGGCTGGTCTGCGATCTGGAAAAGTATGTTCATATCCCCCAGACAGGTGGCGGGGACACGAAAGAAAGGTGTGATGCAAATGGCAAGTGATATGGGTGACAGTTATCAGAATCCGAATTTGAATTCGAGTTCGAATAAAGAGGAGCGTGATGTGCAATTCTATAAGCAGGCGTATGAGAAGGAAAAAGCCCGCGCCGCTTCCCTGGCAGGGCGGCTTGCGGACGCCAGGAACGAGGCGGACAGTCTGCAGTTTCAGCTCGACCGGATCAAGAACAATCCACTGTGGAAAGCGTCGAAACCCCTGCGGCAGACAATGCACTGGGGACTGCGGAACTACAGGCGGGTTCGAAACCTGGGCGGTCCAAAGGGCATAGCGAGAAAGCTCCGGCAAAAAAAGATTGAGTCGGAGGCAAAAAAGCTTCATGGCACGGCGAGCTTTCCAACGCCGGAACAGGCTGCTGCACAGCGAGATACAAAGTTTGAACGCACGGTAAAGATCAGTATCCTTGTCCCGCTGTGGAACAATCAGCGGGAGTTCCAGATCCAGATGCTCGAGTCTGTGATGAACCAGACGTATCAGAACTGGGAGCTGTGTCTGGCGGACGGTTCCGACGAGGAGCACAGCTATATCGGTGAGATCTGCAGAGAGTACGCTGCGCGCGCAGACGGCAGGATCGTCTACCGCAAACTGGACAAGAACGGGGGGATCTCAGGGAACACAAACGAGTGCGTGAAGCTTGCCACAGGCGAATATATCGGTCTGTTTGATCAGGATGATATCCTGCACCCCTCCGCGCTGTACGAGTATGTGAAAGTGATCAACGAGCAGGGGGCGGACTATATTTACTGTGATGAGACCACGTTTAAGGGCGACAGCATCAACAATATGATCACGCTGCACTTTAAGCCTGATTTTGCGCCGGACAACCTCAGGGCAAACAATTACATCTGTCATTTTAGTGTGTTCTCGCGGACGCTGCTGGAGGGGACAGAACTTTTCCGGAGCGGATTTGACGGCAGCCAGGATCATGATATGATCCTACGGCTCACAGCAAATGCCAGAAAAGTTGTACATGTGCCGAAGCTTCTGTACTACTGGCGTTCGCACAAGGCGAGCACGGCGAGCGATATCAGTGCCAAACCGTACGCCATCGCGGCGGCAAAGGGCGCGGTCGCAGACCACCTGACCAGATGCGGGTTCAAGAATTTTGAGATCAAGAGCACCAGAGCCTTTGACACGATCTTTGAGATCAAATATGAGATACTCGGCGAGGACAGGATCTCGATCCTGATTCCGAACAGGGATCATGCGGATGATCTGAGACGCTGCATCGACTCCATCAGGGAGCGCAGTACGTATGAAAATTATGAGATTATCGTCATAGAGAACAACAGTTCAGACCGAGCGGTATTTGCCTATTATGAGACCTTGAAAAAACAGAAAAACATAACAGTAGTTACCTATGATGGGGAATTCAATTATGCAAAGATCAACAACTTCGGCGCGCGCCATGCATCAGGAAAGTATCTGCTGTTATTGAATAACGATACGCAGGTGATCTCCATGAACTGGCTCGAGGCGATGCTGATGTATGCGCAGCGGCCTGATGTGGGAGCAGTCGGCGCCAAACTTTACTATGGGGACAGGACGATCCAGCACGCCGGGGTGGTCATCGGGCTCGGCGCCCACAGGACGGCGGGGCACACGCATTACAAGATCAACTACGACAATCTCGGCTATATGGGAAAGCTGTGCTATGCGCAGAATGTGTCTGCGGTGACAGGCGCCTGCCTGATGGTCAGGAAGAGCATCTATGACGCGCTCGGCGGGCTTGACGAGCAGTTCGCGGTGGCGCTCAACGACGTGGATTTCTGCCTGCGCATTCGGGAAAAGGGCTATCTGAATGTGTTCACACCATTTGCGGAGCTGTATCATTTTGAGTCGGCGTCCCGCGGCAGCGATATCGTGGATGAGAGCAAGGCAGCGCGCTATGAGCAGGAGTCCGCGCTGTTTCGTGAGCGCTGGAAGGAGCTGCTCGCCAAAGGGGACCCGTATTACAACCCGAATTTCTCCCTCGACTACAGCGATTACTCCCTGAAAACAGCGCTTGATTAAAATAGCATCAAGCCACGTACCGCGGCTTGATGCATCTAGGTCGCTATGCTTTCTCACGGACTTCGCAGCGCAGTGCGAAGTCCTGGGCTGAACAGTAACATTAAATTCAGCTAAATGTGCTATTAATCTTGAAATATTTCCAAATTTTTGGTTTAATAGAATTGGAATGTAGTGCAATATGACAACGCACTGATTTTAATGAATTTATGTGGAGGTAGCAGTATGGGTTTTATGGATGAATTTAACTTCTGGCTCAATGACGATTATTTTGACCAGACGACGAAAGATGAGCTCTTAAAGATCAAGGACAATGAGAGCGAGATCGAGGAACGTTTCTACAAGGAGCTTGAGTTTGGTACTGGCGGACTGCGGGGTGTGATCGGTGCAGGTACGAACCGCATGAATATCTACACTGTGAGGAAAGCGTCACAGGGACTCGCCAACTATATCATCAAGGCAAACGGACAGGAAAAAGGGATCGCCATCGCATATGATTCACGGTTTATGTCACCGGAGTTTGCTGACGAGGCGGCGCTGTGCATGGCTGCAAACGGCATCAAGGCATATGTGTTCGAATCGCTCAGACCGACGCCGGAGCTGTCCTTCGCACTCAGAACGCTTGGCTGCATCTCTGGTATTGTAGTCACGGCAAGCCACAATCCACCGGAGTACAACGGCTACAAGGTTTACTGGGAGGACGGCGCACAGATCACAGCGCCCAAGGACAAGGATATCATCAGCGAGGTGAAAGCTGTGACAGACTACCACACAGTCAAGACGATGGACAAGCAGGAAGCCATCAATGCCGGACTGTATCAGGTGATCGGCGGGGAGATCGACGATGCTTACATGGTAGAGCTGAAAAAGCAGATCATCCATCCCGATGTCATCAAGGCAGTTGCGGATGATATCAAGATCGTGTACACACCGCTTTGCGGAACGGGAAACAAGCCGGTGAGAAGAATCCTCTCTGAGCTCGGCTTTAAGAATGTGTATGTCGTACCGGAGCAGGAGAACCCGGATCCCAAGTTCACAACGCTTGACTACCCCAATCCTGAAGATCCGAAGGCGTTTACATATGCCTTAAAGCTCGCCAAGGAAAAGAATGCAGATATCGTTCTTGCAACAGATCCGGATGCGGACAGACTTGGCATATATGCATTGGATACGAAGAGCGGAGAGTACAAGGCGTTCACAGGCAATATGTCAGGAATGCTGATCGCAGAGTATATTCTGAGAGAGCGCAAGGCGACTGGCACGATGCCCGAGAACCCTGCACTTGTGACTACGATCGTGACAACGAACATGACGGCGCCGATCACACAGGCTTACGGTGTCAAACTGATCGAGGTGCTCACAGGATTTAAATTTATCGGGGAGCAGATCAAATTATTTGAGCAGACAGGTTCGAACAACTATGTATTTGGACTGGAGGAGAGCTACGGCTGTCTTGCGGGAACACATGCGAGGGACAAGGATGCAGTTGTGGCTGTGATGTGTCTGTGCGAGGTTGCGGCATGGTGCAAGAAGAACGGCAAGACACTCTATGACATGATGCTCGAGATCTATGAGAAGTATGGTTATTACAAAGAGACGCAGTATGCGATCACGATGAAGGGCATCGACGGCTCCAAGCAGATCGCGGCGCTCATGGATAAGTTCAGGAACAATCCTCCCAGAAAGTTTGGTGAGCTTGATGTTGTGCGTGTGAGAGATTATGAGAATGATGTCATCACGGAGCTCGAGACCGGTAAGACCTATCCGACAGGGCTGCCGAAGTCGAATGTGCTCTATTTCGACCTGACGAACGATTCCTGGTGCTGTGCTAGACCTTCCGGCACAGAGCCCAAGATCAAGTTCTACATGGGTGTCAAGGGAACGAGCCTTGAGGATGCACAGAAGAAAGTCGAAGATCTGACAAGCGAAGTGAAAGCTGTTATAGAAGAATAGAGATGGCAGGCGGAAACCGGACGGCTGAGGCAAAGGCCGTCTGGTTTCGTTTCGTAGGAAGGATAATTAAAATAGGAGATCTTTATGAAAAATTTGTTTGCGCAGATCATGAAGTTTGGTGTGGTAGGTGTGATCTGTTTCGTCATTGATTATATCATTGGCCTCTCAATTATGAATATTATTGTGAAGCTGGGCGGCGATCCGTTGTTCAAGCTTGCTTCCATGACAGGTTCAGCGCTTGGATTTACAGTTTCCGTGATCATAAATTATATCCTGAGTTTCAAGTTTGTCTTTGAGCGGAAAGAGGATATGGACCGCAGGAAGGAGTTTGCCGCGTTTCTCATACTGAGTGTGATCGGGCTGGGATTGAACCTGCTGATCATCTGGATCTGTGTGGGACCAGTCTACAGCGGGATCACAGTGCTCCAGCGGATCCTGAATTACGATCTGGCATACACTGGCGCGAAGGCGATCGCGACGGCGGTCGTGATGGTATACAACTTTGTCACCAGAAAGATGTTCTTGGAGAAAAAAGGGGAATGATATGTCACTGGCACAGAATATAAAGAAGACGATCAATTACAGCAGAAAAAACGGGTATGGCGAGGCGGTTGTCGCAGCGTGGGAGCGCGTGACCGCCAAGTATCATGCAGATTATGAATACCGTGCACCCGATCAGGATACACTCGAGCGGCAGCGGTCGGATAAGAGTATAACGGATCTTAAGTTCTCGATACTTGTGCCGGCATATGAGACGCAGGAAGTCTATATGAGTGCGCTGATCACAAGCTGCATCGAACAGACGTATGGCAACTGGGAGCTGGTCATAGCGGACGGAAGTGCGAGTGATATCGTGAAACGCACGCTGGACAGGTACCCGGATCAGCGTATCCGGTATGTCAGACTCGAGGGAAACGACGGCATTGCCGAGAACACGAACCGGGCGATCGAGCTTGCGACAGGTGATTATTACGCTCTGCTGGACCATGATGACCTGCTGACGCCGGATGCGCTGTACGAGATGGCACATGCCGTGCAGGAGAGCAGACCGGATGTTGCGTACTCCGATGAGGATAAGTGCGATGAGTTGGGAAAACATTTTTATGATCCGCATTTTAAGCTTGACTTTAATCTGGATTTGCTGCTGACGAACAATTATGTATGTCATTTCATGGTCGTGCGCGCCGACATTCTCAAGAAGATGCAGATCCGAAAAGAGTATGACGGATCCCAGGACTATGATTTGATCCTGAGGGTGGTGGGAAACAGGCTGTTAAAGGAAAGGGAGAACAAGGAGGCAGAGCCGGTCGAGCAGGCTATAGTACATGTCCCGAAAGTGCTCTACCACTGGCGCTGTCATGAGAATTCTACAGCGGACAATCCGCAGAGCAAGATGTATGCCTATGAGGCAGGCAAAAAGGCACTGATCGACTTTGCGTCCCGCATGGGGTGGAAAGTGTCTGTGCGCCACAACAAGCACCTTGGTTTCTACCGCATTGAGTACAATCACGGTGTGCTGACCCACAGACCGGATCTGGCGGCGGTGGGCGGTTTTGTCGCAAGACATGGCAGGGTGGCTTCGGGTATCTATAAAGGTCAGCCGCTGTTGTATGCCGGCTATATGAACAGAATGGATCTGTATCAGGATACAGAACTGCTTGACATTCGGAATCTGGCGGTCAACAAGGCGTACCAGGGAGTCTATGAGGACGTTACAGGGCAGCCGTACGTCAGCACATTCTGCGCGGAGGACAAGGAGCTGCCGCAGTGGATACAGGATCTGGAGAGGACTGCAGGCGGTGAGGAAAAACTGACAAAGCTGGGCGAAAGACTCTGCAGGGAACTGACAGCAGGCGGGGCGCGGCTGCTGCTCGACCCAGTGTGTGTAAGGAAAATATAAACTATGATAAAATCGACGGTAGTGATACCAAATTACAACGGTATCAAGTATATCCAGGCGTGTCTGGAAAGCCTGTACGGCGGCACGACAAAGGAGCTTGCAGTCATCGTGGTGGATAACGCATCTACGGACGGCAGCATGGAGCTGGTGAGGGAGCGTTTCCCGCAGGTGCATCTGATCGTGAATCAGCAGAACACAGGATTCAGCCACGCGGTGAACCAGGGGATCAGGGCGAGTACGACACCCTATGTGATTCTTTTAAATAACGACACGCAGGCAGACCTGTCTTTTGTGCATGAGCTCGAGAAGATCATGGACAGCGATCAGGATCAAAAGGTATTTTCCGCTTCGGCAAAGCTGATATCCCTGTACGATAAGGACAGGACAGACGATGCAGGGGATTTCTACTGTGCCCTGGGCTGGGCATACGCCAGGGGAAAGGGAAAACATCCGGACAGATACACGAAGGATTGTGACATTTTTGCCTCGTGTGCAGGTGCGGCGATCTATCGAAGGGAATTGCTGGAAGAAAATCAAGTGGGGCTGTTTGATGAGGAACATTTTGCTTATTTTGAGGACATCGACATCGGCTACAGGGCAAAAATTTATGGATATAGAAACAGATTTGCGGCAAACTCTATAGTATACCACGCAGGAAGCGCTACAAGCGGTTCAAGGTACAATACCTTTAAGACCGGACTGGCATCGAGGAACAGTATCTATATGATATACAAAAATATGCCGGTTTTGCAGATCGTGTTGAATCTGCCGTTTCTGATTATGGGATTTTTGATAAAGACACTGTTTTTTGTCAGAAAAGGAATGGGAAAGGATTATGTGTCAGGGCTTTTGGGCGGAGTGAAGCTCTCGATGAGCCCTGCCGGAAGAAGACACAGACAAAAATTTGACAAAGAGAGATTTTGGAATTACGTGTCGATACAACTGGAACTTTGGAAGAATTTAGTCAGACTTTTTGTATGAATAAAAAATAAGTTGTACTTTTGGCTCAAATATTGTAGAATGAAATGTGTTGAATTCTTTCCATTGGAATAAGGGTGAGAAAATTGATAAGAGATAATCAGAAGTATTTTAACAGACTGCTGGTTCTGCTCGATGCACTGGTGATCACAGCCACATACTGGTTCTCATGGTTTTTGTGGCTCAGCGGGCTTGTGAAGGAGAATGAACCCGGCACAGGTATTTTGTCAGTGCAGGTTTATTTTATCGCGTTTCTGGCCATCGTACCGGAATATCTGATCTTATACAATTCAGTTGATTTGTATTCGTCAAAGCGCACAGCGAAGACCGTATATGAGATCTTTAATATCATAAAAGCGAATACGATCGGTCTTCTGGCGGTCATGGTAGTGCTGTTTGCCATCAATATACCGGATTTCTCACGAGGTATGGTTGGCGTGTTCTACGGGATCAATATCGTGGCGGAGTCACTGATGCGCAAGACTGTCCGGTACTGGCTCCGCAGGATGCGCAGGAAAGGATATAATATCAAGCATATCCTTTTAGTAGGATATTCGCGCGCGGGTGAGGAGTACATCAACAAGATCACAGCAAATCCAGAGTGGGGATACGAAGTGTATGGCATACTGGATGACCATGTACCCATAGGCGCAGTGTACAAAGGTGTGAAGGTGACAGGAGAGATCGATTCGCTGCGGACCGTTCTTGCGGAAAATCCGCTTGATGAGATCAGTATCACACTTTCACTGGCAGACTATGACAGGCTTGAGAATATTGTAAAGGTTTGTGAGAAATCTGGTGTGCACACCAAATTTATACCGGATTATAACAGTGTGATCCCAAGCAGGCCTTATCTTGAGGATCTGGATGGTCTGGCGGTGGTAAATATCAGACGGGTGCCGCTGAACAATGTGGCAAATATGCTGCTCAAACGACTGGTTGATATTGTGGGGGCACTGATCGCGATCGTATTGTCCTCCCCGTTTATGCTGGCGGCGGTGGTCGGAGTGAAGGTGACGAGCAGGGGACCATTGATCTTTAAACAGGAAAGAGTAGGGCTTCACAATAAGCCCTTTCAGATGTATAAATTTCGGAGCATGGAGGTCCAGAATGACGCCGATGAGAAAAAGGGCTGGACGACCAAAAATGATCCGAGAGTCACAAAAGTTGGAAGAATACTGCGAAGTACAAGTATCGATGAGCTTCCACAGCTTTTTAATGTGTTAAAGGGGGACATGAGCCTGATCGGCCCGCGTCCTGAGAGACCTCTTTTTGTTGAAAAATTTAAAGAGGAAATACCAAGGTATATGATAAAGCATCAGGTCCGTCCTGGAATCACAGGCTGGGCTCAGGTAAACGGCTACAGGGGGGACACCTCGATCAAGAAGCGGATAGAGTATGACCTTTATTACATTGAAAATTGGTCGATGGCATTTGACTTTAAGATTTTATTCCTTACATTTTTTAAGGGCTTTATCAATAAAAATGCCTATTAGATGGTTTGTGCTGACGACAGCATGGAGGTTAAAAATGCAGGATCATGATAAAAATAACAAAAGTAACAATGTCAGGAGAACGTCAGGGAGTGACGGACAGCAGGCGCCAAGGTCAAACGGTCAGCCGCGGCCGTCCGGCGCGTCCAGATCAAGCGGTCAGCCCCGCAGGCAGGCGCCGTCGGATGGACGGGCGCCAAAGCCAGACGGTCAGCCCCGCAGACAGACACCTTCGGATGGGAGTGGGTCAAAATCAAACGGTCAGCCCCGCAGGCAGGCGCCATCAGGAAACGGCAGACAAGGCGCAGGAGGTCAGTCCAGCCCCGCAGGTCAGCCGCGGCCCAACAACGGCACGCGGGCAAACAGCCGGCAAAGACCGGCAGAAGGATCGAACCAGCCAAAGCCGCGCAGACAGTCATCGGAGGCAGGTCAGACACGGTCCGGCAACGGGGCGCAGGCAAACAACAGACCGCGGAAGAAGCCCAATAATGGGGCACCGCACAAGACGGCAAAGAAAAAGGGCAAAAAGATCATTCTGTTTGTCGCAGAGATCTTTTTGCTGCT
>CAJUQU010000063.1 GCA_910588595.1 uncultured Lachnospiraceae bacterium
GAGATGGTTGTCAGTGACTGGAGTTCAGACGTGTGCTCTTCCGATCTCAAGCGCGAGTTTGACAAGGTGTTCAAGGAACTTTTTGGCGGGGGCAAGGGCACGCTGGATCTGATCGAGGATGAGGACATTCTCGAGGCAGGGATCCGCATCATAGCACAGCCGCCAGGGAAAAAGCTGCAGAATATGATGCAGCTCTCCGGCGGCGAGAAGTCGTTCACGGCGATCGCCCTGCTCTTTGCCATCCAGAATCTGAAACCGTCGCCGTTCTGTCTGCTGGATGAGATCGAGGCGGCACTTGACGAGGGGAACGTGAGCCGATTCGCAAAGTACCTGAACAAGCTGACAAAGGGGACACAGTTTATCGTGATCACACACAGGCGCGGCACGATGGAGCAGGCAGACAGACTGTACGGCATCACGATGCAGGAAAAAGGCGTATCAACCCTTGTGAGTGTCAACCTGGTCGACAGCGAGGTGGACAAGTGGAGCCAGGACGAGAAGGAAAAGAAGGAGGCATAGGATCTATGGCAGGGGAGAAAAAAGGATTTTTCAGCCGTTTGAAAGAGGGCTTAAATAAGACAAGAGACAATATCGTAGCGGGGATCGACGCGGTGTTTTACGGTGCATCTGAGATCGATGATGACTTCTACGAGGAGCTTGAGGAGATCCTGATCATGGGGGATATCGGTGTCAACGCGACGAATGATATCATCGAGCGCATGAAGGACGAAGTGAAGAAGCGTCATCTCCGCCATCCTTCGGAGTGCAAGGAACTGTTGGTCGAGAGCATCAAGGAACAGATGCTTGTGGGCGAAACGGCGTATGACTTTGAGAAGAAACAGTCTGTCATATTTGTGATCGGTGTCAACGGCGTCGGAAAGACCACGTCTGTCGGCAAGCTTGCAAGTATCTTGAAGGGGCAGGGAAAGAAAGTGCTGATCGCCGCGGCAGATACGTTCCGCGCCGCGGCAGGGGATCAGCTCGCGGAGTGGGCGCACCGCGCGGGCGTTGATATGATCGGCGGCGCAGACGGCGCGGATCCGGCGTCCGTGATATATGATGCCGTCAACGCTGCAAAGGCGAGGAAGGCGGATATACTGATCTGTGATACGGCAGGGCGCCTCCACAACAAAAAGAACCTGATGGAAGAGCTCAAGAAGATGAACCGCATCATAGACAGGGAATTTCCGGATGCGCACAGGGAAAACCTGATCGTGCTCGACGGGACGACGGGGCAGAACGCGCTCTCACAGGCGAGGGAGTTTGGCGAAGTGGCAAACCTGACCGGCGTCATCCTCACCAAGATGGACGGCACGGCAAAGGGCGGGATCGCGGTGGCGATCCAGTCAGAGCTGAATGTGCCGGTGAAATACATTGGCGTGGGGGAGACGATCGAGGATCTGCAGAAGTTTCATTCGGAGGAGTTTGTGAATGCACTGTTCGATGTGAAGACGGAGAAAAGTGCGGAGTCTGAGCACGCAGAAGAAGCGTACGCAGATGAGGAGAACACCGATAAGGCGTATGCAAATGAGGAGCACGCAGACAAAGCGTATGCAGATGAAGGAAATGCAGATAAAGAGGATGTGGATAAAGTGCAAACAAGTCTGACCGCGAATGCGACCGGCGAAGGTACAGCGGCGGACTCATATGGGAGCGGTGAGGAGACACAGCCGGAGACTCTTGGAGACAGTGCGGCGGAAAATGACAGCAGTGTCATGGAAAACAACGACGCGGACGACAGCGCCGCATGGAATGCAGGAGAGACGGATCAGGAAACGGTAGATCCTGACGGTACAGACTCCGATGAGGAGGACTCCGGAAAGCCCAAAAAGAAAAAATGGTTTTTCTGGAAATAAGATTTTGAAGATAAGATTTTGAGATCAAGACGCTGAAAAAGATACGGGGAGGAAAGTAAATATGTCAGATATGCTCACACTGGAAAAATTCGAGGAAGCATCAGAGCTCGTGAAGAAGGTCACGTCGGAGACAAAGCTGATCTACAGCGAGTACCTGAGCACCCAGACAGGAAACAAGGTTTATCTGAAACCTGAGAATATGCAGCTCACAGGAGCATATAAGCTCAGAGGGGCATATTATAAGATAAGCACGCTCTCGGACGAGGAGCGCGAGAAGGGATTGATCACGGCGTCTGCGGGAAACCACGCGCAGGGTGTCGCTTACGCGGCGAAAAAGTACGGTGTGAAGGCAGTGATCGTGATGCCGACATCGACGCCGCTCATGAAGGTGAACCGCACGAAGGGATATGGTGCGGAGGTCATCCTGAAAGGAGATGTCTATGACGAGGCTTGCGAGTACGCCTATCAGCTGGCGGACGAGAAGGGCTATACCTTCATCCACCCGTTTGATGATCTGACAGTTGCCACGGGGCAGGGAACGATCGCGATGGAGATCTTCAAGGAGCTTCCGCTGGTAGATATGATCCTCGTGCCGATCGGAGGGGGCGGACTTGCGACAGGGGTGTCGACGCTCGCGAAACTGCTCAATCCCAAGATCAAGGTGATCGGTGTGGAACCTGCAGGGGCAAACTGTATGCAGGAGTCACTGAAAGCAGGGGACGTTGTCACGCTTCCGGGTGTCAACACCATAGCGGACGGCACGGCAGTGAAAACGCCGGGAAAGAATATTTTCCCGTATATCAGGGACAATATAGATGAGATCATCACCGTGCCCGACGAGGAGCTGGTCGTATCGTTTCTCGATGTCGTGGAAAATCACAAGATGATCGTCGAGAACTCGGGGCTGCTAGCGGTGGCGGCGCTGCGCCATCTCGATGTCAGGAATAAGAGGATCGTATCGATACTGAGCGGCGGAAATATGGATATCATAACCATGTCGTCAGTGGTACAGCAGGGGCTGATCTTCCGGGATCGGATTTTTACGGTGTCTGTGCTGCTGCCTGACAAGCCGGGCGAGCTGGTGAAGGTGTCGGAGGTGATCGCGGCGCAGAGCGGCAATGTCATCAAGCTCGAGCACAACCAGTTTATCTCTATCAACAGAAGTGCGGCTGTGGAGCTTCGGATCACGCTTGAGACTTTCGGCACGGATCACAAGAACCAGATCGTCAAGGCATTGGAAGACAAGGGCTATCAGCCAAAACAGGTGAGGACAAATATTTAGGACAGCTATAGAATAAAAGAAGTAACAGCGAGGCGCTATGGAAAAAGAAGTTGCAAAAAGGGTGAAAAGTTATGTGATACTGACAGCGGCGGCAGTGATCTATGCCGCTGCGATCAGTCTGTTCCTGGATCCCAACAATATCGCTCCCGGGGGTGTGACGGGCATTTCCATTCTGGTAAACCGTTTTACAAAGATACCGACCGGTACAGTCAATATGCTCATCAACATCCCGATCGTCCTGCTGGGACTGTGGAAATTCGGATGGCGGTTTATCTTTTCGACGATGTATGTGCTGGCACTGATCACTGTTTTTATCAATACTTTTGCGGCGCACGGGGCAGTGACCAGCGATCTGCTGATCGCGTCGGTGCTCGGCGGGGCTTTGATCGGTGTGGCGCTTGCACTGGTGTTTAAGGCTGGGGCGACCACCGGCGGGATCGATATCATCGTCAAGGTTGTCCGCACAAGGCGCAGGCACATCAAGACAAACATTTTATTCCTCGTCTTTGACAGCACGGTGATCCTTGCGTCGTGGCTTGTGTTTCAGGATCTGACGGTGGCATTTTATGCGGGGATTGCAGTGGCGACAGACTCGATCGTGATGGATAAGATCCTGTACGGATCCGACGAGGCAAAGCTGGTCTATGTCATAAGCACGAAACCGATGCAGGTGAAACAGAGGCTCTTTGACGAGCTTGACACCACGGCGACGATCATCACGGCGAGAGGGGCATACACCAATGAACCCAAGGAAGTGCTGATGATCGTCACGAGAAAACAGATGTACCCCAGGCTTGAGGAGATCGTGAAGGATGAGGACACTTCCGCGTTCATGATCGTGTCCTCCGCGAGTGAGATCTTTGGTGAGGGGTACAAGGATATCACGATGGAAAAAATATAAAATCAGAAATAGGGATTGTATCGATATTTTGTGGGATTACTATACAGTGAAAGAAATAGAGGATTACACTATGGGAGAGATGAATTCTAAAGTTCATGAAAAATGGGTGGATGCGATAAGGGGATTTGCGATCTATCTTGTTGTATTGGGACATTGTATACAATATGCAACATCAAAAAACTATGATTTTTCGGGAAATTTAGTATTTCGACTCATTTACGGATTTCATATGCCATTGTTTATGATAGTGAGCGGATATCTGTTTTGGTATTCCTTAAATAAGTATGATTTGGTGCACGGAGTCATTGCAAAGGTAAAAGGGATTATGATTCCTTGTGCGATTTGGGGGGCTGCTACGTACATATGTGATATATTGACAATGAATTACAGGCCGATAAGTGTATCACAATATTTACTGTATACAGTATTCTCTAATTGGTTTTTATGGGCTATTTTTTATTGTTCCTTGTATGGGTTTGCCTCAAAGCATTTATTCCGTAACAATATTTTGGGGTATATTCTTATCCTGGTTTTGAATTATATCATTCCTGAAATAGGAAATTATGCAGGAACAAAAAGAATGCTTCCCTTTTTTATAATCGGAATGCTGGTAAACAGATATCAAGTAGTTAAAAAAATATCAGATAACCAAAAAAAAGTGATTGCAATGATAGTGGCACTGAGTATAACATATGTTATTACAGTTAAAGCTAACTGTGTAGAACTGATTACGGGAACAATAGGTAGTGCAGCGGCCATATTGCTATTTTACAGGCTGTGTGATTACTTTAAATTGAAAATTTTGTGTATGTTGGGAGAGGTGTCAATTTGTATTTATCTGTTTACAGGAATTGTTTTTTACTTCTGGATTAAAGAGTATTGTAGAATATCAGATGCATGTAGATATCGATACAAAGTATTGTATATTGTTCTATTGTCCATAGGTTTGACCGCGTTAGCGTTTGGAATAGGCAGGCTTCTGCAGAAAAATAGAATAACCAGTATATTATTTTTGGGGAGGTAAGAATTTGGGGTTAGAAAGAAGAGGATTTTATAATGAATATTAATTATGAGATTATTATATTGCTGCTCCTTTGCAGTCTGCTGTCTGTTATTGAAGTGGATTTCATAAAGGATAAGAAATATTTATTTTGGAAGCTGTCATTCTATTTCAGTGCTTTTTGGTTTATTACATCGGCTGTGAAGTATTATCTGGGTTATCACAAGGAAAATCTGATTGAAAGCTTTTGGGACATGCAGTTTGTCACACTGGTACATTATGGTGTCCCATTAGGCGTTATAGCCGTTTTAGTGCCGATTATCTTAAAATTGTTGTTTAAGGAATACGCCATAAAAGTGATACGTTACTTTGATTCTGCGCTGTTTTTTACTTTGTCGTTTACCTTTTTCTTTGCAAGGAAAATAAACAACAAAACATATTGCGCAGCATTTCTGCTTGCAGTGATAATAACGTTGGCTGCAATAGTGCTTAAAAGCTACAAGGGGGAGGCGTATATTGGCAGATCAGATATCAAAAAGACCCTTGTGGAAATAATACCGGTTTTATTGCTATATTTCGTGACAATTGTAATCTATACACCAAATGAACTTTACCTGAACAATGCATCCGATTTTCCAATGTCATATTGGTATTTCTTTTGGAAATTGCTGTTAGCAGGAGGAATCGTAACATTTTTTTTGTTGACAGGCATGTTGCTGTATCTAAACCAGAAACACATGAAATTATACAGAACGTTATTGTTTGCTTTCCTGACGATCGGATACATTCAAGGATTATTTTTAAATGGCAGTATGGGTATTTTAGATGGAACAGTAAATAATGTATATAGTAATTTTACTCTTTATATCAATTTAGGCGTATGGATTCTCCTGATAGGTATGATACATATTTTTTCATGGAAGAAATATGACGCAGCCCAAAAGCTCATGAAGGTGATCAGTATATGGGTTATATTGATTCAAATCGTTTCACTTGGAACAATGATTATTACATCAAAGAATACTTCACCCAAGAGTGAGATGACATTGACGACAGAGGGGATGAACGAGATCGGAAGCAAGAATAATATTATAGTTTTTGTTTTGGACAAATTTGACGGTTCTTATGTTGACGAGATCATAGAAGAGGACCCGGATTTTCTTCAGCCGCTGAATGACTTTACGTTTTATCAGAATGCGGTGAGTGAATTTTGCCCGACTTATGACAGTATTCCTTTTCTGCTTACTGGAACAGAGTTTATAGAAGACAGCAGCGTGGACTATGTTCAGTATGCATATGAAAAGGGGAATCTTTTGGCAGATATCAGTGATTGTGGGTATGATATTGGAGTATATACCCACAAAAGATATGTAGCAGAAGAGATGAAAAGTATAATAACGAATTATGAAGAAGGAGTTAAGAGAACTTGTACTATGGGAGACTTGTTTTCATTGATGACGCAATGTTCTCGATATAAAATGGCACCGTTTGCAGCAAAGAGATATTATATTTACGATACAAGTGATATTGCATTGTTAGTAGTAAGTGACAGGATTGTCAATATTGAAAATGATCTACCGTTTTATCATCAGCTGACAGAGAAAGGGCTGCAGGTTTCCCAAAGTGATGCGGAGGGAACATTTCGTTTTATTCATATGCATGGTGCGCATCCGCCTTATACTATGACAGAAGATTTTCAGTATATCGAATATGATAACAGACGTGATGAGAGCTGGGGGAACAGCATATCGCAATGGAAGGGGGCAGTGAAAATCGTATATGAATATATTCGTCAGTTAAAAGAGCTTGGTAAATATGACGATTCATTTATTATCATTACCACGGACCATGGTGTGACAAATGCTCTCAGTGATACTGATGGATCGATGCTTGAAATATCATATCCGATTCTCTTTGTCAAAGAACCATATGAGACACATGAATATATGGTTGAAAACCAGGCACCTGTGTGTCATGCAGATATCATTACAACAATCAGAAAACAGCTGGGTATGAATGTGCCAGGCAGAACCTTGAGTGAGATCGAATGTGACGAAGACAGGGTGCGGTATATGAACAATTCGATGCCGGACCTGCTTGAAATATATGAGATTGACGGTGATGTGAGACGGATCAGTAACTGGCGGTTACGAAACCGAACACAAAGAAATTTGGAGAGTGTACATTAAATTTTTTATTGACTTTTGGAAAATTTTGGTCTAAAGTGATGTAATATAAATGAAATGAGAAAGGACTTAAAAAGAAAATGAAAAATGGTTTGAAACTGCTTAAATTTATGTATTTTTTTAGCTGCTTTTTTGTGATACTGGGAAATACTTCGTTTGCGTATATTGATCCGTCAGCAGTAACATATGTTATCCAGGCGGTGGCTGGTGTGGCGATCGCAGTCGGTGCGGCCTGTACTGTGTACAGACACAAAATCGCAAAGTGGTTTCGCGCACAGCAGAAAAAGCGAGCGAAGAAGAAGCATCAGGCAGCAGAAAACAAGGACGATCAGAAGGATGAGCAATAGAAACGGGGCAGTATCATTATGAATTATGTTATAGGTCTGATTGGCGATGTCCTGGGAGGGCTGATGTATTGTTGCTACAATCTTTTGCCCAATTACTTTATTTCTATCATACTGTTTACATTTAGTACGAAAATGGTCCTTTTGCCAGTTTCTCTTTGGGTTCAGAAAAATTCGATCAAGATGGTAAAGATGCAGCCGGAGATGAATTTTATCAGGGCGAAGTATTTTGGAAATGGGGAGAAGATCTCAGAAGAACAATACGAACTTTATAAAAGAGAGCACTATCAGCCGCTTGCAGATTTGATCCCTCTGGCACTGCAATTGATCTTGCTGATGGGGGTCATTGACGTGATCAATCATCCGGAAGAACATATCTTTCGTGGAAATCCAGGTGTGCTTGACACAATGCTTGGGAGCCTTGATCTGTCATCCATTCCCGCAGAGGTTGGAGGAACAGCATATCTGATTCCTCTGGTCGCTGCATTTTCTGCGTGGTTTATGTGCTTTATACAGAATAAGATCAATGTCCTGCAGTCAGAACAGGGAAAGATAAATCAGATGGGAACTATGATATTGTCGATCGGATTGTCGCTGTATCTTGGATTTTTTGTCAAGACAGGTGTAGGTATTTACTGGACGTTCAGCAACCTGTTTTCTGTACTGCAGCTGTATTTCCTCAATATCATCATGAACCCCAAGAAGTACATTGACTACGAGGCGTTGGAAAAGAGTCGTGAGGAGCTGAGGTCGGCGAGTGCTTTTGAAAGGCAGAATAAAAAGAAGTTTTTTGAAAAAGATCCTTATAGAAAGAAGGAAAAGGCCGATTATAAACGCTTTTTCAGGGATTACGAGATGCAGCTCGTGTTCTATTCGGAAAAGAATGGATTTTATAAGTATTTTCAGAATATTATCGAGACACTTCTAGAAAAGTCGGATGTGGTGATCAATTATATCACCAGTGATCCAAATGACAAAGTATTTGAGATGGAAAGTGAGCGGTTCAAGCCATATTATATCGGGGAGAACAAGTTGATCGTGTTGATGATGAAGATGGAGGCGGACATTGTCGTGATGACAACGCCGGATCTGGAGAGTTTTCATATCAAGCGCTCTCTGGTCCGCAAGGACAATGAATATATCTATGTGCCGCATGACGTGAACAGTCCAAATCTGACTTTCCGCAAAGAGGCGCTGGATCATTTCGATACTATTTTTTCATCCGGACCTCTGTGTACGAAAGAGATCAGAAAGCGTGAGGAAAAGAACAGGCTGCCAGAGAAGAGGATCATCGAGTGGGGGTCTGGTGTCATTGACAATATGATCCGGTCGTATGACGCAATGGATCAGCGGGAAAAGGCGGTCAGGGAGATCTTGATCGCTCCATCATGGCAGAAGGATAATATCTTGTCCTCCTGCATAGAGGAAATACTTGAAAACCTAGAGGGACATGGTTATCGCATCATTGTGAGACCGCATCCGCAGTTTGTGCGCCATGATGCAGACAGACTGGAGTATCTGCGGGGAAAATTTCATATGGATGAGCGCGATGACATGGAGATGCAGACAGATTTCTCCTCGAACAGCACAGTATATCAGGCAGATATCGTGATAACAGACTGGTCAAGTATCGCTTTTGAGTACTCTTTTGCGACATTGAAGCCGTCTCTGTTTATCAATACGCCGATGAAGATCATGAACGAGGATTATGAGGAACTTGGAATCACCCCGATCGATATTGAGCTACGCAGCAGGATTGGCAAAAGTGTTGATCTGGATCAGCTGGAAACACTGCCGAAGGTTGTGGATGAGCTTTTGAACAACAATGCATTTTCAAAAGAATCACTCGAAAAGATTCGGAATGAGTATATTTATCAGATCGGACACAGTGGGGAAGTCGGTGCGGAGTACATTATGGACAGGCTTGCCTACTACAAAAAGAAGCATGAAGAGGAAGATGATTAAATGCAGGAGAGTATGAATATCAAGAGGAATATTTTATTGAACCCTGGGCCTGCAACGACGACAGACACTGTAAAAATGGCTCAGATCGTGCCGGATATCTGTCCCAGGGAGAAAGAGTTTGCATCTATGATGAAAGAGATGCGCGAGGATCTGGTGCGGATCGTCCATGGTGATCTGGGCAAATATACATCGGTTTTGTTCTGCGGTTCAGGTACGATCAACATCGATATCTGTCTGAATTCTTTACTGCCAGAAGGAAAAAAGGTACTGGTGATCAATAATGGCGCTTACAGCACCAGGGCGGCAGAGATCTGTGAATATTATGGTCTGCCGTTCATTGACCTGAAATTCCCGGTAGATGAACAGCCGGATTTGGAGATCATAGAACAGACATTACAGCAAAATCCAGATATTGCGCTGGTCCATACGACGCATAATGAAACGGGAACGGGTATTCTGAATCCGGTGCGGGAGATTGGTGCGCTTGTACATCGTTATGGTGCGGTGTTTACAGTGGATACGACATCCACTTATGCAATGCGTCCCATAGACATCGAGAAGGACAATATTGATTTCTGTATGGCATCCGCCCAAAAAGGGCTTATGGCAATGACAGGGCTTTCCTTTGTTGTAGGAAATACAGAGATGATCAGAAAGTCTGCAGATTACCCCAAGCGGTCCTACTACTGCAATCTGTATCTGCAGTATCACTTCTTTGAGACGACAGGTGAGATGCATTTCACCCCGCCTGTTCAGACGATCTATGCGGCAAGACAGGCGCTTGACGAGTATTTTGCAGAGGGCGAGACCGCGAAGTGGCAGCGGCATCTGAGCGTATTTGAGGCGATCCACGCAGGGCTTGAACGTCTGGGATTTCAGGATATCATCAAAAGGGAGCTGCAGGCGGGACTTGTCGTATCTGTGAGATATCCAGATGATGCAAACTGGGATTTTGAGAAAGTACATGATTACTGTTATGAGCGCGGTTATACGATCTATCCGGGAAAGGTGTCTGAGCAGAGTACATTCAGGCTCTGTGCGCTGGGAGCGATCACGGCAGAGGATATTAAAGAGTTCTTTGTTGTTTTGGAGGAGGCTCTTAATGCATACAATATAAAGATACCTGTTTATTATGTCAAATAAATGTTTTAGTGAATGCTTATCGAAATAAACAGATGTTTAGATACAAAGGCAATTCTAACGGAAAGGTTTGGTGCGGGATATGAAAAAAGTATATACCTGTTTCTGCACAGATGTGATACATGAGGGACATTTGAACATTCTTCGCGAGGCGAATAAATATGGAGAAGTTACGGTTGGAATCTTAAGTGATGCGGCTATGATCAAGTTTAACCGATTTCCGACGATCCCGCTTGAGGAGAGGAGGAAGATCGTACAGGATACAGGAATGGTGGAATCAGTGATCATTCAGAATGAGATCATGTACGATAAGACCATTGCTGAGATAAAACCAGATTATGTGATCCATGGAGATAACTGGTGCGAAGGACCTGAGCGTGCGATCCGTCAGAATGTCATTGACAACTTAAAGAAATACGGCGGCGAGCTGATCGAGATTGGTTATACCTACAATGAGAATGTCAAAAAGATCGATGACAATATCAAGGAAAAGCTTGCCATGCCGGAGTACAGGCGCAAGCGTCTGCGCCAGCTGATCAAACTGTGTCCTGTTGTGAAGACGATCGAGGTTCACAGCGGACTGACAGGACTGATCGCGGAGAAGACGGTCGTGGAACACAACGGAGAGCTGGATCAGTTTGATGCGATGTGGCTTTCTAGCTTATGCGATTCCACGGCAAAAGGAAAACCGGACATCGAACTCGTCGACATGTCATCAAGGATGCGCACGATCGATGATGTGATGGAGGTGACGACGAAACCGATTATTCTGGACGGGGATACAGGCGGGCTGGTGGAGCATTTTGTATACAATGTGCGCACATTGGAACGGATGGGCGTGTCTGCGGTCATTATCGAGGATAAAACAGGATTAAAGAAAAATTCCCTGTTCGGAACAGAGGTAGCACAGACGCAGGATTCTATCGAGAATTTCTGCGACAAGATACGTGCTGGAAAAAATGCGCAGCGGACAGAGGAATTTATGATCATAGCGCGCATTGAGAGCCTGATTTTGGATAAAGGACAGGAGGATGCCCTGGAACGCGCATTTTCTTATGTGGAGGCTGGGGCGGATGCGATCATGATCCACTCCAGAAAGAAATCTCCGGATGAGATTTTTGAGTTTTGTGACAGGTTTAGGATTCAGAATAAGGATACACCCATTGTTGTTGTGCCGACTTCATTTAACAGTGTCACGGAGGCGGAACTTGCGCAGCATGGTGTCAATATTGTGATCTATGCGAATCAGCTGACAAGAAGTGCATTTCCAGCAATGCAGAGTACGGCTGTTGAAATCTTGAAAAACCACAGGGCGTTGGAGGTTGACTCGAAGCTGATGCCGTTTAAGGAGATCATCACACTGATAGATGATATGTAGGATTGAAATGGAGTTTTATGGGAAAAGAAATTGGGATTATCATGGCGGCGGGGCTGGGTACACGAATGCATCCGCTAACTTTAAAAACACCGAAACCACTTGTAAAAGTGTTTGGAAAGCCTTTGATCGAAACGGTTATCGAAGGTTTGAAAAGCAGGCATATATCAGAGATTTATATTGTTGTGGGATATCTGAAAGAACAGTTTTCCTATCTGTGTGAGAAATACCCTGGTATTATATTGCTTGAAAATCCTGACTATTCCACGAAGAATAACATTTCCTCGATCTATGCGGCAAAAGCGGTATTGGCAACAGCAGACTGCTTTATCTGTGAGGCGGATCTGCTTGTCGCAGACGGATCTGTTTTTGGCAAGAAGCTCGACGGTTCTGGTTATTATGGAAAGATGGTCGGAGGATATTCAGATGACTGGGTGTTTGAACAGCGAGACGGTCTTATCTCCAGAGTAGGAAAAGGGGGAACAGATACCTACAATATGGTAGGGATCTCCTTCTTCAAACAGGAGGATGCCAGGATCCTTGCCGAAGAGATCGCTAAAGCGTATCATACAGAGGGAAATGCAGACTTGTTTTGGGACGAAGTGGTCGATCAAAATCTTGACAGGCTTCATTTGAAAGTCTTTCCGGTGGAAGAGGGACAGATCGTGGAGATCGATACAGTAGACGAGTTGACCGCACTGGACAATGATGCGTTGTCAGCCAATTAAGGACGAATGACAAATAATAATAGACAAGTGCCGTTTTCACGCTATTGATGGATATGTGTGCGGGGAACACAGGAGGGTTGACATATATGAAGGCAAGTATTTTCTTGGAAGAAGTTAGGAATATAGGGATTCATACGATCGCAGGTGTTCCGGACTCTACATTGAAACAATTTTGCGATGCAGTCTGCATGGATGGCGGAAAGGAATTTGATCACTATGTAACTGCAAATGAAGGCGCAGCGGTTGGTCTTGCGACAGGTGTATATCTGGCAGAAAAGCGTCCTTGTCTGGTATATCTGCAAAATTCCGGTCTCGGGAATATCATCAATCCGCTGGCGTCGATTGCCAATCAGGAGGTATATGGGATTCCCATGCTGTTTGTTGTCGGATGGCGCGGTGAGCCAGGAATAAAGGACGAACCGCAGCATGTCTATCAGGGGAAAGTGACCTGTGAGCTGTTGGAAGTCATGGATGTACCGTATTCTGTGATCGATGCTGCTACATCAGATTCACAGCTTAGAAATATTTTTGACAATGTCCGCAGACAGATGGAGGACAACAGGCAGTATGCGATCGTTGTGAAAAAGGGAACATTTGAGAAAGAGTGCGCATTTACGTGGGCAAACGGATATGATCTTGTCAGGGAACAGGCGTTGAGAACGATTCTTGAACAGGTATATAACGATTCATATATCGTTTCCACGACAGGGAAAATATCCAGGGAGTTATATGAACAAAGTGATGCACTATATGGAAATCATGACAGACTTTTTATGACAGTGGGAGGCATGGGACATGCATCGATGATTGCCTATGGCATGGCACAGGCAGATGAAAACAGGCGGATCGTATGTATCGATGGAGATGGAGCTGCCATGATGCACATGGGAGCGCTGGCTTTTCTGGCAAAACAGTCTCCTAAAAATTATCTCCATATAGTGATCAACAATGCGGCACATGAATCTGTAGGGGCAATGCCGACAGGTTACAGTGGACAGACATACTCCCAGATCGCACAGGCATGTGGATATCTGAGCACATATCTGGTCAAAACAGAAGCAGAGTTGGAGACGGCACTCGTTGATGCCAGGAACAGGAGTGAGCTTTCAATGATCGAGGTGATGACAGCACTGGATTCAAGAGCGGATCTGGGCAGACCGAAGGAGAGCGCGAGGGAGAACAGGATCAGTTTTATGGATGCATATCACAAAGCGGAATAAAACTATTTAATATAAGCGGAAAAGAGGATTATGCATGCAGCGTGCAGGAATGATATTGTATATACTGCTGTTTGGGATGATTTCAGGCGGTATATGGATAGGGCTCAATCGGAATCATGTATACTACAAAGTGAAGAACTACTGTCTGAAATCAGTCCTGTTCTTTTTTGCGCTGTTTTACTTTATTGTATCTTCAATAAAGTTTTATTTGGGTGAGGCGGAGAATACATTGTCAGAAAGTTTTTGGGATGTGGAACGCAGGACGTATCTCCATTATGGGATCGTTTTTATCGCAGCATCCTTTTTTGTGCTTCTATTGATGAAATGGCTGATGAGGTCTTTGGGATATCACCTTGTACACACGTTTGCATTCATTTATATAGCAGCATTGGTTATTGATTTGTTTCTGTTTGGGCGGATTGATAATAGAAATTATTGTATTTTGTATGTTGTTTGTATGCTGGCAGGCGGAATTGTTTCAGTATATAATACAAACTGTATAGACGAGATAATACATTCAGGCGGGAATACGCATAATAGTCAGCGGATTGAGTATATTGATAAGGCCGATTTTCGTCGTATGTTTTTCGATGCGCTGCCCTTCGTAAGCGCATGGGGGATTATGACAGGACTTTATTTCCCGAATGAATTGTACATCCACAACATAGAAGAGTTTGCAGGGCACTATGGTGCTTTTTTTCTGATCATGCTTGCAGGCAGTGCCGCAGAGATCGTTTTGCTGATCGTTATATTTTTATTGTTTCTGCCAAAGAAAATATATAAGATTATGTATCTGTTGGTTGCAGGTATAAGCTGCGCCGGATATCTGCAAAGTATGTTTTTAAATGGCACACTGAGTGCTATGGACGGGGAAAAACAGATCTGGTCAGGTCAGAAGCTGTTTGTAAACGCTTGTATATGGATCGTTATTCTGCTGATATCTGTAATCGGCGGATATCGCAGGAATGCTGTCAGGAAAGTGTTTCAAATTCTGTGTGTTTATATATCCCTGATCCAGATCGTGACATTAGGCTGGCTTCTCATCACTTCCAATGTAAATAATCAAAACGAAAATGCGGCGCTTACCAATAAGGGCTCGCTCGAGCTGGCACAGGAGGACAATGTGCTTGTGTTTGTGCTGGATAATTTTGACAGCAGCTGGTTTGAGGAGATTTATGAGGATGATGGCAGTATTTTGGAACCTTTGAAGGATTTTACTTATTACAGAAATGGGACTTCACAGTTTGCACATACGAATAACGGAATCCCCTGTATGCTGACAGGTACCGAGTGGAATCCTGACGATGTGGATTATGCGAGATACGCATATGAAAACAGCGATGCGCTGGAACAGATCATGGAACACGGAACAGATGTCAGAATTTTTACAGACTTGGAACTGATTCCTGGTGCGCTGGCTCAGAAGATGGAGAATTACTCGGATACAATAGTCAGAAGATACAAGGCTGCTGAGACTTATACGACAATGTTGAGGACATCTATGTATAAAGTAGCGCCTTTTGCGGTGAAGCCTTGCTATGAATACTATACATCGGATATCGAAAACATCACGTATAACAATGATATATGGAGTATAGACAATGATCTGATGTTTTATCATAATCTTGTAGAAAATGGTTTAAGCGTTTCAGGAGAAAAGAGTGCATTCCGTTTCTATCATATGAGAGGACCGCATTCGCCTTTTTATCTGTCTGAGGACCTAAAATACGAAATGACAGGTAGAACAGTAACCCGCGTTTCTCAGGGGAAGGGGAGTCTTAAGATTGTATATGAGTACATGGAGCAGATGAAGGTACTTGGAAGATATGAGGATGCCACGATCATCATAACGGCAGATCATGGGCAGAGTAATATTTCAGATGCCCAAATGAATCCGGAAAGACCAGATAAGACATCCCGCGCATTGTTTCTTGTAAAGAAACCAGGTGAGCATCATGAAAATATGAAAATAAGTGAAGCTCCTGTATCGCAGGCGGAATTGATCCCTACTATTCTGCAGGCATTGGATATGGAATACGCCTCTTATGGACGGACATTTGAGGAAATACCAGTTAACGAGCGGCGTGTGCGCAGATACATTGATATTTATGGCAGTTCCAATATCGAGTATG
>CAJUQU010000064.1 GCA_910588595.1 uncultured Lachnospiraceae bacterium
TGATAGAAGCAGACAGGTGCAGCACACCGGCAGATGGGCTTGCTTATACAATAGGGGTCACGGAGGGCAAAAATCCTGATAATGACAACCGTATATATGATGGAGTGGAAGTAAACAGGGAGGGTGGAGTAGTTGCGTACTGGTTTCGGAATACATATCCATATCAGATCACGTATGAAAAGACGGACTGGGTAAGGGTCGAAGCTTACGGACAGAAAACGGGTCTTCCTAATGTGATGCATATCATGAATACGGAGCGGCCGGAGCAATACAGGGGTGTAACGTATCTGGCGCCGATCATCGAGCCATTATTACAGATCAAAAGATATACAGATGCGGAAATAATGGCAGCAGTGGTGCAGGCATTTTTCTCTATCTTTATCAAATCAGAAGCATCGACAGGTGCGGATGGAATGCCGTTTAATGAGGTAGGAGACGGTCAGGAGACAGATGATCAGGTCAGTTACGATCCGAACGAGTATGAGATGGGATCGGGAAATGTCAATGTCATGAATCCGGGAGAAAGCGTCGAACTGGTCGAGACGAAGAGACCCAATAGCGGTTTTGAACCTTTTTTCAAGGCTATGTGCAAGCAGATCGGCGCGGCATTGGAGATTCCGGCAGAACTTCTGATAAAGGAATTTACAGCAAGCTATTCTGCATCAAGGGCGGCGCTGCTGGAAGCATGGAAAGCGTTTAAGATGTATCGGAACTGGTTTGCTTCTTCGTTCTGCAAGCCAGTATATGAGATATGGCTGTCGGAAGCGATCGCAAGGGGACGGGTAAATGCCCCGGGATTTTTCAGTGATCCGCTTGTGCGGGAGGCGTGGCTGGGCAGCGAATGGATAGGACCGTCACAGGGACAGCTCGATCCAGTCAAGGAAGTAAATGCAGAAATTTTATCCATTCAAAACGGTCTGACCACCCATGAGGCTGCAGCAGCCAAGATTAACGGATCCGACTGGGATACCAATATAGATCAGTTGGAGATGGAATTTCGAAAAATAGACGAACTGGAGGACAGATTGTCAAGGCTGGCGATGATGGAAGAGGAGGATAGGGAAGATGATTCGGACAGTGACGAGGAACTATAGGAATGGACCGGCACCAGTGCCGTTCAGGATGCCGCAGGATATGAAGCCTTATAATATTATTGACAATAATGATGAGGCAGAGGTCAACATGTACGGCGAGGTAGTGTCAGAGATCCCTACTGACTGGTGGGGAGACAGGATCGAGGGCATGTATATTGTCCTTGCTGATTTTCTGAATGACATGGAACAGCTGAAAAGTAAATCAAAGGTAACATTCCATATCAATTCACCAGGAGGGGAGGTCTTTGCGGGTATATCGATATACAACCGCATAAAGGAATTTAAAGGGATCGTCAGCACCGTGGTTGATGGTCTGGCTGCAAGTGCGGCATCAATCATAGCGCAGGGAGGAACAAAAGGACACAGGAAGGTGTGCAATGGATCATTAACGATGATTCATGGCGCATCTTCTTTTATGTTCGGGAGATACAATGCAAATGAATTGAAGGACAGCATAGCGCAGTTGAATGCCATCGACAAATCTATTGCGGAAATATACGCGACATGTACAGGACTGGATCAGGAAAAGGTGAAAAGCATGCTGGCAAAAACTACCTGGATGTCGGCGCAGGACGCCATTGATAATGGATTTGCGGATGAGATTGCAGACATGGGACAGCCTGTGACAATGAGTATCAATAAAGACAGGAACATCATGATCGTTAACGGGATACCGATGTCGGTAAAAGGCTTTATGGACATACCTGACTATATACAGGTATGTGAAGAGGTAACAGCCGGGAAAAAGCCGGATGTTATAGACAACGAACAGACAGGAGGAGAGAATCATATGACCTTGGAAGAGCTGATGAAACAGGAGCCGGAGCTTGTTGAAAAAATCAGGAATACTGCCATACAGTCAGTACAGGCAGACACGCAGCAGGCAGTCAGTGCGGCGGTGGGCGACGAATTAAACCGTCTGAAATCAATTGATGAGATTGCAGGAAAGATCGCGGATAAGGCGCTGGTAGAGCGGGCGAAGTACGGTGAAGAAAAGATGTCTGCCGCAGACCTTGCCCTGGAAGCCTTGAAGTCACAGAATGATGCGGGACAGGCATTTCTGAACAACATGAAAGAGGATGCCAAAAGTTCCGGGGCGGAAGCGATTGCACCGACGCCCAACAGCAATCTTTCCGCAGAAGAGCAGGCACAGAAAGATATCATGGACGGGGCTGCCCTGATCGCAGGGATTGCGCCAGAGACGAAGCAGAGGAGGGAAGTATAATGACCGGAAGAGAAGTAATCGGGAGCTGTATGCCGGAGATGCTTGTTGCAGATGCGGATTTTCCAATGAGCGTCGTTTCTGTAACGCTCTCGGCAACACCGGACGGTGAGATGCAGCTTGGGAGAGGATCAGTGCTGGCAGCAGATGACACTGATGGAAAGTGTAGTCTGCTGAGTGGTGCGGAAGGAAAAACAGCTTCATATGTTCTTGCAGAACCTGCAGTGACATCTGCCACGGAGGAGGTGGTAGGTGTGGCGTATGAGACAGGAAAATTTATCACGCAGAGCCTCATTGTTGCAGACGGATACCAGTTGTCAGTCAAAGACCGTAAGGATCTGCGGGATGCGGGAATATTGACAGAAGGCGCATTGATGTAAAGGAGGATATATAACATATGGCAATTGATATTTACCAGACGCAGACCATGATCGCGGCGATGCAGCTCATGCCGAAACACCCGACCTTTTTACGCGACAGATATTTTGAAACGTCAGATGCAGACATGTTTGTCACAGAGGATGTGCTGGTCGAGTACAAGGATGAGAAATCAAGAAAGATGGCACCGTTTGTAATGCCCAGAAAGGGAGGAATCGCAGTGCCGAGGGACGGGTACAGGACAGAACGGCTTACACCGCCGTACATTGCACCCGAACGGACGCTTACGGTAGACGACCTGAAAAAGAAACAGTTTGGTGAAACGCTGTTTTCACAGAAGACACCTGCAGCAAGGGAAGGGCAGATCCTGAAAAATGACCTGACAGAACTGAACGGCATGATCGACACAAGCGAGGAATGTATGTCATCGCGGACGCTTTTTGACAACGGGTATTCATTCCGGCAGTATGCGGACAAATACGGGTCGGGAGAATATGAGGAGTATGAGATCCACTTTTATGATGGGGAGCAGAACACGGCAGTGTATACGCCGTCAGCACCATGGAGCAGGACAAACGATGTAATTATCACAGATTTATACATTATGGCAAAAATGTTAAAAAATCGCGGGCTTAGGGCATCAGATGTGATCTTTGGAGATGAAGTTGGAAATGTGATCATCAACAATGACTATATTCAGAAACTGCTTGATAACAGACGGCTGAACCTTGCAGATATCAACCCACAGCAGCTTCCTGACGGAGCCACATCATACGGAAAAATCAACTGCATGGGAATCGTACTGGAGCTGATCTGTTACTCGGAGGAGTACGTGGACATTGAAGACGGAAAGACGAAGCCGTTTGTCCCATCGGGGAAAATAACTGTGACTGCGCCTGGGATGGGGAAGTGCATGTATGGATCGATCACCCAGATGGAAGAGTCGGATAAGCAGTTCCATACATATGTAAATAAGCGGGTGCCGCATGTTACATACAATACGCATGACAGTGTGCGGACACTGGCTCAGCAGGCGAGGCCGTTAATGGTTCCCAAGATCAAAGATTCAGCAATCAGTGCTACCGTCCTTTATTAAAGGGCTTGTGGCAGAAAGGAATGAGCGTATGTTGATTAAAATTTTAGCGGGTGCATATGGGCACAGACCTGATCCGGAGAAAAGTTATATCGAAAAAAAGGATAAAGACAGTGATCCGTTTGAGGTAAATGAGAAAGAGGCTGCGAGGCTGATCGGGCTTGGCATTGCCGAAAAGGCGGCTGTGAATATTGAAAAAAAGGCGGATGAAATATCTGTTTCGGCAGATCCGGGCGGTCAGGATGATGATCTTGAACAGCTTCCAATTCAGAAATTGAGAAAAATGGCGAAAGATCTGGGGCTTCCTGCTGATGGAAGCAAGACCGTATTGGCAGGGAAAATAAGGAATGCTTCAAAGATCCGGCAAAATCAGGAAGAAAGTGACGATCTGGAAGAGGAAGGCGATGAAACCGATACCTCTGACAAAGAGGCACCCCCGATCTTGCAGGCAGCGGATCCGGAGGTGTGATCATGTCAGCGTTTCAGGATATGGTCAGACAGGATTTGGATGTATTTTTTGATCCTGATGAGTCTGGAGAAGAACACAGCATTGACGGAAAGACAGTAGTATGTGTTGTTGACGATCAGACATACCGCGATAGAAAAGGCGGTACAGAGTTTGCCGTTTCCCAGTCAACGGTATTTCTGTTTGCGCGGAGCGAGGATCTGCCGCCACGCAGGGAGCCTGGCGAGGAACTTCGGCTTGACGGTGTTCCGTACACAATCGAGACGTGGGATGAGGACATGGGCGCATCTTCCGTTTCTTTATTTATCAATGTGTAAGGGGGAACTATGGCAATAACGGATTCAATGATCAAAATAGCGGACTGGCTGAATAAGGAAGTGTGTCCGGGTTATCAATTCAAGGTTCCGCCAGAGGGCAGGCTACAGGACAGTGACAGGAAACAGATATTGGCACCGATGGATGACGGATATCAGTATCAGGAAGTAAGCCCATATGCATTTGTAATGTTCCTGCCGACAAAGGATAAGATACCGCCGCCAAAACGCCCAAACATGCCGTCCGTGTGTGTACAGCTTGTAAGCGGTTCTGACGACCTGTTAAAAGGAAACAGGGAAATGACAGTCAACCTTGCCTGTTCCTGCTGGAATCCGGGGATCCATGTTCAGGATATCTATTTTCCGAAGGGCAGTCGGCCGGAGACGCCGCCGCATTTCGAACCGTCATATACAGGGTGGATGGATGCATGGAATCTTGTGGACGGCATTTTGATGAAACTGGGGGAGATCAACAGTATTGACGGCTATGTACAGATCGTTAAGGATACCCCGGTTACATTCGGATGCTACAAGGAGCAGGACAATATACCGGATTTTTACCCATATTGGTTTGCATGGGTGCAGTTTAAGGTACGGTCGGCATTTTACAGGAACAATGAAATAGAAAAATATTTGTAGGAGGAGGTATTTTCGGCCATGGCAAATGAATATTTGTATGGTGCATACGGCGAGCTTGGTCAGACCATAGCACGCAGTGCTGTACAGGCGGGCACTGTCCCTGTCTATGTGGGTACAGCGCCTGTCAATCTGGTCAGGGGATATAAAAAGCATGGGATTGTCAACACGCCGGTGAAATTGACGAACCTGCCCAATGCACAACAGACAATAGGTTATTCGGATGATTGGAAACAGTTTACACTCTGCGAGGCGGTGTCGGCTCACTTTGACAATATACTGGGAAATATAGGTCCCATATACGTGGTTAATGTGCTGGATCCGGATATTAACAGAAAAATGCCAGAGGATGCTGTCAATATCAGTCTGGTGTTTTCAAACGGGCAGGCGGTGATCAAAAGTACTACGATCATACTTGATACGCTTGCCCTCGATGGACATGTTGAAGGTTATGATTATACAGTCGATTACAACTATGCGAGTGGTACTGTAATCATAAAATCAATCGGAGCAAACAGGATCACCGGAGCAGTCGGTGCGAGCTATCTGGAGGTAGACTTTGATGGAATCAATGCTGATGCGATCATAGGAAGTGTGACGGCAGATGGCGAATATTCAGGACTGGGGGCACTGCAGCTGCTTTACCAGGAGCAGTATCAGGTCTGCAACCTGTTAATGGCACCCGGATGGAGCCATATACCGGATGTGTATAATGCAATGCTGACAGCATCGGAGCAGATCAACGGCCATTGGGATGCGTTCGTTCTTGCAGATATTCCTTTGGAAGCAGGTGAAAACGAAGAAAAGATATGTATAGAAACTATTTCCGAGGCAAAAGCATGGAAAAAACAGAACGGATATAACAGCGAACGCAGCAAGGTATTCTGGCCGCAGGGCAGGGACAACACAGGAAAAGTGTACCATTTGTCTACGCTGGCAGCAGTCGAGTTTATGCGCACGGATCATACCCATGCGTCAGTCCCGTTTGAGACATGCGGAAATAAGCGGGTACCGATTGCCAGACAGTATTTTGGGGAGACGTCCAGAAACAGGGGATTTGACCAGATCACCAGCAAGGAACTGACGTCAAATGGCATAAGCACCTGTGTATTCTGGGGTGGTAACTGGGTGCTCTGGGGAGACCATACGGCAGCATACACCTATGGTGCAGATGTGGATCTAAGGGCAATATTTGATGTTTCCATGCGTATGCTGTTTCACATTACAAATAGTTTCCAGCGCGAGTGGGGAACGACAATCGATGAGCCGTTTACGAAACAGCTCAGGGACAGGATCATAAACAGGGAGCAGGAAAAACTTGATACGCTTGTTGCGCAGGGGGCGTTGATCGGGAATCCGTCCGTACTTTTCCTGGAATCCAACAACAGTACCGAAGATATGATGAACGGGGATTTCAGGTGGGACATTCCGGTGACACCGACGCCGCCGCTTAAGAGTGCAACGGTATATGTGGCATATACGGAAGAGGGATTTTCCGCATATTTTGATGGGGAGGGATAACAATGGCGGCAGTAACAGATCTTAGGGGACCTGTAAACGGTACAACGGCGTATATCAATGGGGGGCTGGTCGCCAGAAATACAACGATCATACTGCCCGAGATAACGCATGTGACAGCTACGGTAAAAGCAGCATTGGGAGAACATGAAGTACCATTGTTTGGACTTGTGGAAGCAATGGAAGCCACGATCCAAAAGATCGGGGTGGACGCAGGACTTGCGAAAGCACTGACCATGGAAAACAAAACGTATGAATTCCGGTGGGCGCAGCAGGTGACTCCGGTCAATGGTTCGGACAGACTAGAAGGGTGCAAGGCGTTTATCCGTGGTATTCCCAAGGTAGCAGTACCATCATTCGAACTAAACCCAGGAGATTCCGTCGAGGTGGATATCCCGTTGTCCGTAACCCGGTATCAGTTGTTTGTAGACGGGAATGAGGTGCTGATGGTAGATAAACTTTCGGGTATCTGTAAGATCAACGGTGTGGATTATGCGGGCAGGCTGAACAGTCTGTTATAAGATAATAAGGCGCAGTGATCAGGACATTCATATGTACTTATTTTTTGGAGGTTTTGTGCATGAGACAGAAATTAGAGCTTAGACAGCCCATTATGATCAATGGGAAAAATTATAAAGAGCTGGAATATGACTTTGAGGAACTTACCTGTGAGGATTATACAACAGCCGCAACCTATGCGGATTCTAAGGCGCTTCGTGCCTCGCAGAACGGGAAGCCCAATGCGGCCATAATGGAGCAGAATATCAGTCTCCATATGTATCTGGGAATGACAGCGGTCGTGGCAGCAAACAGGGAGTTGATCGACATTGCTGACATGGAGAGGATCAGGGGGTATGACTTGGTAGAGATTACGCAAGTGGGAAGAAATTTTATAGCAGGGAGATCGGCGGAACCCTCAAGCCCAAACAGCTCAGAAGAGCGCTCCGAAGTTACTCCCGAATCTACCATACCGGCATTAAAGAAATAGAACAAATGGGACTGATCGGCTTTTTGAAAGAGTTTGCGGAAGCCACAGAAGATATCAGGGAGGAGAACGAAAGACAGAAGAGAAACGCCGAGGCAATGCGGACGCAGGGCAGAAGGAGGAAACGTTAAGCAATGGCGAGAAACAGGACGCTTGAAGCGATAATAAGCATCGCGGGACAGCTGGATCCGTCGCTTGCCCAATCGATCAGTAACGCGCAGAAGCAGTTTGGAGGCTTAAAAGTCGGTATAGCAGCAGTTTCCACTGTGACAGTGGCAGCTACGGCTGCGCTTGTTAAATTCGGAGCAGATGCAGTATCGAGTGCAGCTGCATTTGAAACACAGATGGCGAATGTTGCAACCCTGTTGGATGGCAAAGAAGAACAGGTATCAGCGAGAATCAGTGAGCTAGGCGATGATGTACTGGCGGTGTCAAATAATACAGGAGTTGCGACTGACGAGCTGACAGACGGTCTGTATCAGATCATATCTGCAGTCGGCGATAGCGAGGATGCGGTCAGCCAGATGGAACTTGCCGCGAAAGCAGCAGCAGCCGGAGGTGCGGAGACCACGGATGCAATCAATCTTTTGACAGCGGTGACAAAAGGATATGGAGACACATCTGGTGAGGCATTTCAAAAAGCCTCTGACCTGTCGTTCATGACAGTCAAACTGGGACAGACCTCTTTCCCGGAACTTGCCAGCTCCATAGGGAAAGTAGTTCCTCTAGCGTCTGCACTGGGTGTCGAGCAGGAGGAGCTATACGGGGCATTTGCAACGCTTACAGGTGTCACAGGAAGCACCGCGGAGGTATCGACACAGATGAAGGCTGTCATGTCAGGGCTGATGAGTCCGACTGACGGAATGACCAAGGCATTAAAATCCCTCGGATATGAGAATGCGAATGTGGCACTGGAATCCCTGGGGTTACAGGGAACCTTGGAGGCATTGGGGGGGACTGTTAACGGGGACACTCAGGCGCTTGCCAAGATGTTTTCATCGGTGGAGGCACAGACAGCCATACTTGCCCTGTCTGGTGCGCAGGCTGGTAATTTTGTGGAGAAGACAGCGGCGATGTATGAGGCAGCGGGGGCGACGGAGGCAGCTTTTGCAAAACAGACAGATACCCTCGAATATACAATTAAAAGTATTAAAAATCTTGGAAAGAATTTTATGACAAGCGTTGGGCGAACCATACTGCCTGTAGTAAAAGATATTGCCCAGAAACTGCTCCCTGTCGTTCAAAGTGGATTGGAACACATACAACCTATTATTGAAAACTTATATTCCGCATTGTCGCCAGTGATCAGTGCAGTCGGCGATCTTATTCTGGGAATTATGCCAGGGTTTGAAGGGAAATTAGGCATGATGTGCGGGTTGTGGGAAAGGATGCAGCCCGTACTGGCAGAGATTGCCCAACAATATTTGCCTATATTCCAGAATATTTTGTCGAAGGTTGGGGGATTGTTTGAGACAATAGCGCCAGTGGTGGTACTGTTTGTCGAATCGCTTTTACCAATAATGGCTGAACTTCTGGTGGCACTGACTCCGATTATAGGAACGATCGTGGAAGCGTTAAGTCCTGTATTTGACATGATAGGAAGTCTCGCATCCTCATTCCTTCCAGCTTTGGCCGGATGGATAGGAATTCTTGCTAAAGGATTTCAAGCGGCGGCACCATTCATAGAAGCAGTAGTGTCAGTATGGTTGACAAGGATAGTTTCCGTCGTCCAGAGCATCATAGGTGTTTTCACAGGGCTGTGCGATTTCATCGCCAATGTTTTTGCTGGAAATTGGGAAGCGTTATGGGGTAATGTTGTATCCATATTTTCAAATATTGTCCAGGGTATCGGAAAAACTGCACTGTTGTTTATCAGTCCTGTCGTTGATATCATTAATGCCCTTATTACAGGTATTAACGGAATAACAATTCCTGACTGGGTGCCGGGGATAGGGGGACAGTCCCTTAGTATTCCCACCATACAGCTTCCGCAGCTGGCATCAGGTGGTTTTACAGATGGGGTGTCGATCGCAGGAGAGGCAGGAATGGAGGCGGTCATATCATTTGACCGGGCATACAGGGGTGACAATCTCAGCTATTGGGCGAGAGCGGGACGGATGCTTGGGGTAAATGATTCCCTGTTGGATACCTTTGAATCTGGGAACACCGCGCAGGGGGACGTAACGATCAATGTTACATTTGCCCCACAGATAACGATCAACAACACAGAAACCGTTGAATTTGACCTGATGGAAAGACTTAGGGAGGAAGAGGAGAATCTGGTTGATATGCTGGCGGATATGCTGGACAGGAGAGGCGGCGATCAATATAAGGCAAGTTTTGGTTAAAGATTATCAGGAATATATCACAGAAGAGGGAGATACATATGATGCACTGGCGCTTGACTTTTACGATGATGAACGGATGGCATCATACATAATACAGGCAAATCCGCAGTATATGGAGATATTGGTCTTTGAGGCAGGAATAAGATTGAGGGTGCCGGTATTGGACAGATCAGAGCGTCCGGCAACACTTCCGCCGTGGAGGAGATGACGATGCAGATATTTTTTGAAGGGACAGACATCTATCAAAAAGTGTCCGTGAACACATGCATATATGATTCATACGGAGAGCAGCAGGCAGATACGCTGCGGATTGTTTTTAACGATGGAAATGATATGTGGGACAGCTGGAAACCGGTGAAAGGCAACAAAATATCTGTTGTACTTGGAGCATGCAACACGGGGGAAATGAATATCACGAGTGTCAGACCGGAAAATGGAAAAATGTGTATCAGGGCAAGTTCTGTGCCGCAGGATCATAATGACAAAAGCAGTAAATCGTGGCAGAATGTACATTTCAAACAGCTGTGTGAGGAAATAGCAGGCAGACATTCCGTTTCCTGCAAGTTTTACGGGGTAACAGATCAAGTATATGAGTATGTGAACCAGCAGAATAAGGAGGATTTTGTCTTTCTGTCAGAGCGCTGTATATTGGAGGGGTGTGCTTTTCTGATATATGATAGGGAAATGATCGTGTACAACGAAAAGAGCATCGAATCAGCAGGTGCAGAGGTGACATTAAGGATAAGAAATGACCACCACTTTGAGTACAAGGATGAATCGGATGATATTTATAGCACATGCATCCTTAAAAACGGGAAACTGTCAGGCAGATATACAGCGACTGGAACACCTGAAAAGATACTGACAAAGGTGATCAACATCAATATGTCAAGTCAGGGGGAGGCGGACAGATACGCGAAGAACATGCTGCGATATGAAAACAAAAAGATGTCATCAGGGGTGATTGGTTATGACAGGTTTCTGGGTGCTTATGCAGCCGGAAGCGTGGTCAATCTGGAAACAACCGGAGAAAGCAGCTGGAATGTGCCCGTATTTCTGACGCATGTACGTCAGGATTTGGTGCGGGCAAGGACAAAGCTGTTTTTCCGAAAAATACTGGAGGGATATTAGTGGGTGCGGTACAGAAAGGTATAATCCTCACACTAGAGGGGGAGACAGACCAGAATGGAAATCCGACAAAGGCGAGGGTGCAGGCTGCATCAGCGGAAGGAACATCAACACTGCCGATAACAATTCCGTGGTATCTTCGGGGAAAAATGGGAAATCTCGAAAAGGGATCGGAAATTGCTTTTATCATATTTGATGACTATACCGGGATAATCGTATCACGTATGGATGGGAACTGGGATGGTACAATCGAGGATAATATTACAGTCAATAAGAATCTGACTGTCAGGGAAGACATAGAGATTGGCGGCAAGCTTATATAACGTGGGGGAATCCGTATGGCAATGGCATACTGGAACGGTATGATGTGGGAATGCAGCCCGAGTACAATTACATATCTGGAATCGCTGTCAACATCATATTCTATGAAAACAGACACAAACGCAGATAAGGAAGGGAATGCGCCGACAGAACAGATCGCGTTGTCAGAGGAAGAAATATCCCTGTCGACAACATACCGTATAGAAACAGGCACAAGCAATATAAGAGAAGTGATCGGACAGTGGAAGTCGATGATCGGGCTGGCAGCTCCGCTGATTATTGGAAGTGAAGTGTTTGGACCAGACAATGTGCAGTTGCAGAATGTGTCTGTCGGGAGCGTATCGATGCGACCTGACGGAACATTTACAGCAGCGTCACTATCATTTAAATTTATGGAATTTCGGGAAGAGGTTGCAGAAGTTGACAGTACTGCTAAAACAGGGGGGAGCGCAGGAAATGCCAGCGCAGTATCCGTCAGGGCAAGCAAGGCTGACCGGGCTTCAAGGAAAAGGCCAAGATCATATTTAAAAAATGAATGAATCAATGGGGGATTAGTATGCAGGCGAGTGGAAATGGATCACCTATGCAGTGCGTGGCAAATCTGGTGCGTATTGTCAGGGGCGAATGTACATATGACAGGGTAAAAGGGATCGATCCATCACTGATCGACCGACCGGAACCGATCGCTGTTCCACTGCTCATCGCAGATACAAGGTGGCTCATAAAATCATATGAGCCAAGAGTGAATGTGGATCAGATAGATTTGAAAGCTGTTCTTGCACGGGAAGGGAATTTTAAGTTTGATATTGATGCGGTTGTGAAAGGGTGATGCAGTATGGAGGAAATATCATTTGTAGAGACGGATTCCGAGAAAATTTATCATACAGTCATAACTACGTTGGAAAAAGCGGTGGGTGAGCCCCTGTATCCGGGGGATGAGAGAAGGATATTTGGAGATGCGCTTGTTGCAGTGGTAGTGGCTGTTTACAGCAGGGCAAATGACGCCTGCAAACAGAAAATGTTAAGGTATGCGCGCGGCAAAGTGCTCGATGCCCTGGGCGAAAGATATGAGTGTCATCGTATTCCGGCAAATTCAGCCAAAACAACACTTCGTTTTTTTCTGAATTCCGCAATAACGACAAACATCATTATTCCGGAGGGAACGCGGGTAACGCCGGATAACGAAGTGTATTTTAAGACCATGGAAACGGTAGTGTTACAGGCTGGATCTGTATATGTGGATTCGCTGGCAGAATGTACTTTAACAGGTGAATCATATAACGGTTATCTGGCAGGAAGTATAAACAGGATCGTTGATTTAATACCGTATATAGATTCCGTGAAGAACATCACCACTACATACGACGGAAATGATGGAGAACCTTATCCGGAAGAGGACAACGGAACAGGTGATGAACACTATCGTGAGAGAATACGGCTGGCGCCAACCTCATTGTCGGTAGCCGGTCCGAGGGATGCATATGAGTATCATGCCAGGTCTGCTGATGCATCAATTGCTGATGTGGCGATCATATCTGATGTGCAAAGGATCAGCAAAACATTAAATGTACTGGGAGGGTATGCATATCTTGGCGGAAAAGGGTATGATGCAGAGTCGGTGAACGTCGAGGATGCAGAACATGGAGTTGATTATCATGTCACGTATGAAGATGAGATCCTGAAAATAATAATATCACCAGATGGAACACTGCGGGAGAAGGCGCAGATTGATATATCTGTTAAACGGGACATGGCAGGAATCGTGTTGATCGTGCCGATCCTGTATGGTGGGAAGATACCGGGAGATGACATTATTCAGAAAGTATATGAAGCGTGCAATGCGGAAGATGTGCGTCCCATGACGGATCTTGTGATCGTCCAGCCGCCCACGGCAGTAGTATATGATATCAACATAAAGTATTATACCACTGCTGCCGAAGAGTCGGAGTGCATCGAAACGATTGAAGGGAAAAACGGGGCGATTGACCAATATAAGGAATGGCAGGGGACGAAAATGGGAAGAGCCATAAATCCAGACAAACTCCGCTCTTTTTGCCTGTCTCCGAAAAACGGAACGGGGTGCACAAGGATCGAAGTGATTTCGCCGACATATAGGGAACTGATCAATACGCAGATAGCCCTGTTTAACACATTGATAGTATCGCATGCAATAGAGAGGGACTGGTAATATGGATCTGCAAAACATGGATTTCATAAAGCTGCTGCCATCTTTCATGAGGACAGACGCAGCAAATATCGGATTGTCAGTGTCTGTTGATGCGATAGCAGAGGAACTATACTCAAAAATCATCCTGTTCACGACGTGGGATAAGATTGATTTATTACAATCGGATGAGTTGGACATGCTCGCGGAGGAACTGCATATAAGCTGGTACGATAAGACTGCAGCTATTGATGTTAGGCGCAACATCATCAAGGAATCGGATCTTGTGCATGCAAAGATGGGTACGAACTGGGCAGCAAAACAGGTGATCAACAAATACTTTGGAGAGGGAGACATCGTAGACTGGTATACATATGGCGGTGAGCCCGGACACTTTAAGGTTCAGACGTTGAATCAAAGTATACTCAAAGACAGATATGAACAATTTATATCCATTCTGGACAAGGTGAAAAGGAAGAGTGCGCAGATAGATTCGATCGAGCTTATATTGGACGGCATGATGGAGGTAAGGACATATCTGGCGCATACTGACAGCGAGCTGATGACCACATATGTGAGGAGGTGAGGGAGTGGCGTTTCAGGATTATCTGACTGTGGAAGGCGAGAGGATGCTTGCGAAAGCGGCAGCAGGGTATAAGATCAGGTTTACAAGGCTGATAATGGGATCAGGGGAGATTACAAATGGAATTTCAGAAAGGGATATTAAACAAGTGATAGCCCCTGAACACACCGTGGATATTGGAGGAGTTTTTCTAAATGGAAATGATTCTGTACTTGTTGCGGCAGTGTTTACGAATGCAGAAATAACAGAAGGATTCTATTTTCGGGAGAAAGCGATTTATGTTTCAGACGGAGCGGAGGATGTCCTGGCTGTCTACGGTAATGCCAGGGAGCAGGCGGAATACATTGATACAGCGTCGTTTACGGTGATCGAGAAGAGGATACGGTCTATCATAAAACTTACACAGTCAGAACTAAGCAATATTGTCCTATCAAGTGCTATCTGTGCAGTGGCGCCGATTACTGTTGATGTTCCACTGGAAGCGTATATCAAGACTGCCAAAGCCGACATCATCGAGGTCGGACAGGTGTTGATCGCAGACAGGGAGGTGTATACATATATTGGAGATGATCCGCACAATGAAGATTGTTATCGTGGTTGTGGTGGGCGGAAAGACATAACGATTGATCTGGATGAGATCCAGAAAGCGTTTGATGAAGTGTTCTGTTTCCGCTATATACCATACTATAGTGTGATAGAGGCGTGCTTCCGGCAGATTTATACGCACGATCCTGACCGTATCGCCACAGATACGGGACTGACATGTGAAGACTATGGCACGGAGATCACAGCGGGGGAGATACGGGATCTGATCTGTGCCGGGTGGGACGGTGAGGATGCCTCCTATTATGACGGCTGTGCGGAGACGGCGGAGGAGCAGTACCGTATCGTATTCGGGAATTCCGTCGATCTTCCGGTTATCCCGGATAACATGGCGATGACAGCGGACGATATACTGGAAGCCATAAGTACACCGTGGCATGGGCAGGAGTCCCCGGATCCGGAAGCGCTGAACGTTAATGAAATAGCGGAAGCTGTCAATACAACATGGAACGGACAGACATCGCCGGATCCGGAAGCGTTGAGCGCCACGGAGATAACAGAAGCAATTAAAAATGCAGCTTTATAACGCATGCATATAGGACTGTTTTCAGAGACCGCCCCTGTCAGCCATAGGAAAAATGAAACAATCAATCTGATTAAACGAGGAGGAACAATCATGGGAACAACAGAGAATACAGGAACGGCACAGGAAAGTACAGGAACACCGAAGTATCTGGACAAGACAGGCTTGACCCAGGTCTGGACTAACGCAGTGGATAATTTTGCGTCAAAGAAAGAGCTGACAGATACAGTGGCACAGGCAGTGTCCGGAGTGTATAAGTTTATCGGCAGCGTTAACTTTTCTGAATTGCCTGTAGAAGGCATGAAGGCAGGGCACACATACAACATCAGGGACGAATTTGAAACCACAGAGGCATTTGTCGACGGATCGGGGAAAACATATCCAGCGGGAACTAATGTGGCTTACACGGAAAATGGCTGGGACTGTCTTGCAGGAATTTTCGATTTTTCGAATTTTATGATGAAAGGCGACATCAGGAATATCACGTCAGAGGAGATCGACGCGATCTGCGTGATTCCTGCGGAATAGTAATGTAACATAACAGGCGAAACAATGGAGGGGCGGTCGCTGGAAGCAGTCCAGCAAGAAAAAAAGGAGATTGAAAATGGATGACGAAAAATTAAATAAGAACGGACTCATTAAGGTCTGGCTTAAAATCTGGACGCTGATAAAACTGCTTGTTGGTGATGTTGATGTATCAGGAAAAG
>CAJUQU010000065.1:0-13189 GCA_910588595.1 uncultured Lachnospiraceae bacterium
AAGAGCGCAGGAATTTGCAAATAAGTTTGGAATAAAGGTAGCGTATACTTCCTATGAGGAAATGCTGCTTGATGATAAGATCGATCTGATCTACATTGCTACACCACACTCAGAGCACTACGCCAATATGAAACTGTGTATAGAGAATGGCAAAAATGTATTGTGCGAAAAAGCTTTTACGGCAAATGCAAAGCAGGCAGAGGACATACTGGCGCTGGCAAAGGAGAAGAACGTGTTTGTGACGGAGGCTATGTGGGTGCGGTATATGCCTATGCTTACTACGATCAAGGGGATCTTAAATTCTGGGATCATCGGGGAGCCGACAATGTTGACGGCGAATCTCGGCTACCCGGTTTTCAATAAGAAAAGGCTGACGGATCCTGCACTTGCGGGGGGCGCATTGCTTGATCTTGGTGTATATACACTGAATTTTGCGGCTATGATGTTTGGCAAAGACGTCGAGAAGATGGAGTCTTCCTATGTACTTACAGATACCGGAGTAGATGCGTCGGAGAGTATTACAGTCACATACAAGGACGACAGAATGGCAGTTTTAAACTGTACAATGAACGGGCTGAGTGACAGGAGAGGCGTGATCTATGGTCCCAAAGGATATATTGAGATCGAGAATATTAATAATTTTGCGTCAGTGACAGTGTATGATGCGAGTTATAAGGCAGTAAAATCAGTCAAGGCACCCAAGCAGATCACAGGTTATGAATACGAGGTGTACTCATGCATGGAGGCGATCGAGAAGGGTGAGAAGGAGTGTTGGGAGATGCCGCACGATGAGACACTGCGGATCATGAGACAGATGGATCATCTGCGTGCACAGTGGGGAGTTGTTTTTCCTTTTGAGAAGGAAGAGACAGACCTGCAGGATAAGGTAGAGGTTTTGACGGGTGAAGTCGAAGATACCATTCTAGATGACACCGCTTTACAGGCATAGACTGTTAAAATGTGGTAATACTATAGCTATCAGAGATTTTATGCAAAAGGAGATAGCTATGAAGAAAGATGATCGGGAAATCTTGAAAGAAGTTCAGAAAAATACGGATATGGCAATTTATGCGATCAATACCATATCAGAAAAAGTGTACGATGAGGAATTGCGTCACGAGCTTTCCAAAGAGAAGCTTTTGTATTCTGTGATACAGAATAAAGCAACTGACAGACTGCAGAGTGCGCGGGCAGAGGGATACCATAGCAGTGCCATGCAGGAGCTGCTGTTGAAAGGAGGCCTGCAGATCAATACACTCACAAACAGCAGTACCAGCAGGATCGCAGAGCTTATGATCCAGGGCAGGAGCAGAGGTATCACAAATATGTGGAAATCGATCAATCGCCATCAGGATTCGGGGAACACCTCGATGGAAGTAGCAAAGGAACTGATGGATTTTGAGGAGAAGTCGATCAATAGACTAAAGAAGTTTTTATAAACAATTTGTGGGAGAAAGAGGACACAGTGATATGACCAGATTAAATAAGTACCTGGCGGAGTGTGGAATATGTTCGAGGCGTGAGGCAGATAAATTGATCGATCAGGGCAGGGTTATAGTAAATGGTCAAAAGGCTGTGAGCGGTATGCAGGTATGCGGTCGGGACCGCGTCGAAGTGAACGGCAGACAGGTGAAGCCGGTTTCATCAAAGGTTGTTCTGGCATACAATAAGCCGATTGGAGTCACCTGCACAGAAAAAGATAGATATGCAGAGAAAACGATTGTAGATTCGGTAAAATACCCCGTAAGGCTTACCTATGCGGGGCGCCTTGACAAAGATTCGGACGGGTTGATCATTCTGACAAACGACGGAGAATTGATAGAGCGCATGATGCGGGGAGCAAATCGTCATGAAAAAGAGTACATCGTCAAAGTGGACAGGGAATATACAGATGATTTTCTGGAGAAAATGTCCCAGGGTGTGTATTTAAGAGAGCTTGATGAGACGACACGTCCATGTTTTGTGGAACGTGTTGGCAAATATACGTTTCGGATCATTTTGACACAGGGGCTCAACAGGCAGATCAGAAGAATGTGTGAGCGCTTTGGATATAAGGTAAAAAGTCTTACGCGGATCCGAGTGATGAATATTGAATTATCTGGATTAAAGACTGGAGCATATCGGGAATTAAAAGGACAAGAGCTCACAACGCTCTACCGTCTGTGCGGCATGTCAGAGAAAAATTAAGGAAAATATGGAGGTAGATATGGCAGAAAACAGTGAGAAATTACATAGAATGAAGGAGCTTGTGGCGAGATTGAGAGAGGCTTCCAAAGCGTATTATGCTCAGGACAAGGAGATCATGAGTAATTTTGAGTATGATAAACTGTACGATGAGTTGTCGGATCTTGAACAGGAAACCGGTATGGTTCTGACAGGCAGCCCCACGATCAATGTCGGGTATGAGGCTGTCGACGAGCTGCCCAAAGAAGCGCATGAAAGTCCGATGCTGTCTCTCGGGAAGACCAAAGAGCGTGAGGAGCTTAAAGACTGGCTCGGAGATAAAGAGGGAGTGCTCAGCTGGAAGCTGGACGGACTTACGATCGTGCTGACTTATCAGGGCGGGGAACTGCTCAAGGCAGTCACCCGCGGAAACGGTGAAGTTGGAGAGGTGATCACGAACAATGCGAAAGTGTTCAAGAACATTCCGCTGCGCATCAGATATCAGGGTGAACTGATACTCAGAGGTGAGGCGGTCATAACATACCAGGACTTTGAGGAGATCAACAGCCACATTGAAGATGTGGATGCAAAGTACAAAAATCCGCGAAATCTCTGTTCGGGTTCTGTCAGACAGCTCAACAATCAGATCACAGCGGAGAGAAACGTGCGGTTTTATGCATTTGCGCTGGTGAAAGCAGACAAAGTTGACTTCGACAATTCAAGAGAAAAACAGTTTGAATTTTTGCAGGAACAGGGATTTGACGTAGTTCAATATCTGAAAGTAGATGCGGAGAATATCATCGATGCAGTCGCAGATTATGAGACGCGCGTTCAGACTTATGAGGTGCCGTCGGACGGACTTGTGCTGACGTATGATGATATAGCATATGGACGATCACTGGGGCGGACTGCGAAGTACCCGCGGGATTCCATTGCTTTTAAATGGGCGGACGAGATAAGGGAGACGACATTGAAGGAGATCGAGTGGAGTGCGAGCCGCACCGGGCTGATCAATCCCGTCGCGATCTTTGAGCCTGTAGAGCTGGAAGGGACGACAGTGAGCAGGGCATCCGTCCACAATATCAGTATACTCAAAGGCCTCAAGCTGGGGATCGGTGACAGGATAACGGTCTATAAGGCGAACATGATCATTCCGCAGATCGCGGAGAATCTTACAGGAAGTGATGATCTGGAGATACCGGATACCTGTCCGGTGTGCGGAGGGAAGACAGAGCTGCGTGCCGTTAACGAGGTTCAGTCACTTTACTGTACGAACCCGGACTGCGATGCCAAGAAAATCAAGTCATTTACCTTATTTGTCAGCCGTGATGCCATGAATATCGATGGATTGTCGGAAGCCACGCTAGAGAAATTTATCGGAAAAGGTTTTCTTCATCAATATCAGGATATGTTTCACCTCGACAGACACAAGTCGGAGATTGTGGAGATGGAAGGTTTTGGGGAGAGATCTTACAAAAAGCTTATAGACGGAATCGAGAAAGCAAGAAATGTGGAGCTTCCCAATCTGATATACAGCCTTGGCATTGCCAATATCGGACTTGCCAATGCGAAGGTGATCTGTAAATATTTTAGATATGACATTGACGTCATGCGCCATGCTGCGGTGGAGGAACTCAGTGAGATCGACGGGATCGGGGAAGTTATCGCAAAGGCTTTTGTGGACTATTTTTCCGATGAGAAAAACGATGAAATATTTGAGAATCTTCTGAAAGAGGTTCATATTATCATCGAAGAGATAGATGAGTCAGAGCAGACACTCGATGGAAAAACCTTTGTTGTGACAGGCAGTCTGAACCACTTTGGCAGTAGAAATGAGCTGAAAGATCTGATCGAGAAAAAAGGTGGGAAAGTAGCCGGAAGTGTGTCCGCAAAGACTGTCTGCCTGATCAATAATGATGCCGAATCAAATTCGTCCAAAAATAAGAAGGCGAAGGAACTCAGTGTCCCGATTCTCACAGAAGAACAGTTTATGACAGAATATCTCGGGATGGAACCGTAAAAATAAAACAGACAGGAGTGCATAAAAATGCCTATAAAAGTACAAAGTGACTTGCCAGCAAAGGAGATACTGGAAAATGAAAACATATTTGTGATGGATGAGAACCGTGCGATGCATCAGGATATCAGACCACTTCAGGTCTGCATATTGAATCTGATGCCTGTGAAGCAGGATACGGAGCTGCAGCTTTTGCGCGCATTGTCCAACACGCCGCTGCAGGTCGATGTCACTTTTCTGATGGTGGCCAGCCATGTATCACTCAACACGTCGGCAAATCATTTGAATCGTTTCTATACAACGTTTGAGCAGATCAGGGACAAACGCTTTGACGGTATGATCATTACCGGTGCGCCGGTAGAGGATATTGCTTTTGAGGAGGTCGATTACTGGCAGGAGGTGTGTGCGATCATGGATTGGGCGGAGGAGCATGCGACCTCCACACTGCACATATGCTGGGGTGCCCAGGCTGGATTTTATCATTATTATGGTATTCAGAAGCGCATGCTTTCCGAGAAATTATTTGGGATTTACTCCCACAAGGTGCAGAATAGAAAAGTGCCTTTGGTGCGGGGGTTTGACGATTATTTTCTCGCGCCGCACAGCCTCCATACAGAGACATCAGCTGTCGATATACACAAATGTGACAAGATCACAGTGCTTGCAGAATCCAGTGAGGCAGGTGTCTTTCTCGCGTATGCCGAAAATGGCAGGAAAGTGTTTGTGAACGGACATCCCGAATACGACAGATATACACTTGATGCAGAGTATAAGAGGGACCTGGAAAAAGGACTGCCGATACATATTCCGAGAAATTATTATCCCGATGATGATCCGTCGCAGAAACCAAACCTGCAATGGCGTGCGCACTGTAATAATCTTTATACAAACTGGCTCAATTACTATGTGTACCAGGCGACGCCGTACGAGTGGTAGGGAAAGTAAAATAAATGTAAAAATTTTCTAACGATACGTGCAATAATATGTTATAATGAATATATTATAGCACATTCACTGTAAGCGTAGATCATTTACAGTATAGGGATGCCACTGGTGTACCAATTATAGAACGATTATGGCAAAGGAGAAGATTTCATGAGCAATCAATTAGTATGGCAGGATCGGTATAATCTAGGTGTAGAGGTTATTGACAAAGAACATAAGAAGTTATTTAGTATTCTCAATAAACTGTTTGACTTTGGAAAGCAGGAAGAAAAAAGTCAATGGGTTTGTCAGGAAGCGATAAAGTACTTTAGAGATCATGCCGTTCAGCATTTCGCAGACGAAGAGGCTTATATGTTATCCATCAATTATGAAGGGTTTGAGATGCATAGGCGCATTCACAGAAACTTTCGTGATAGAACGCTTCCGGCGCTTGAGCGGGAGTTGGAGCTGACAAAATACTCAGAAGAATCAATCAACCATTTCCTCAGTGTGTGTGCAGGATGGCTGATCGGTCACTCTTTGATTGAGGACTATGCGATTGTAAAAGGACAAAAAATAGAGCAATGGGAAAATCTCCAGCCCGAGGAAGAGCAGGCTGTGATGGGGCAGACGATTACAGGACTGCTGCATAGTATGTTTCAGCTGGATTCGAGATTGATCAGTGACTGTTATGCTGGGGAGAAGTTTGTAGATGGCATTTATTTTCGCTTGATCTATAGTACAAAGGATAAAAAGCGGTGGGAGTTTTTCTTGGTATTTGAGGAAAAGCTGATCGTCAGTACGATTGGCAGTGTCATGGATACGAAATCTGAAGCGGTAAACGTTATGTTGATGAATGCAGCAAGATATGTTGCAAGGCAGCTTGTGGAGCGTGTTAAGGGATATTTCCCATCTTCCGAAAATTTTGAGATAAAGGAAGAACAGCTCCTGACGTATGAGCAGTTTCAGAAGGTGTTTGAGAAGCAAAAACCACAGTTCAGTCTGTTGTTTGATACCGGGAAGGGATATTTTGCATACTGCGTTACCGCAACAGATCTGCTTCAAAATGAAGGCGGCGTTTCCATCATTACAGAGAATGCCATGGCTGAGGTGGAGAAGTATCTGAACCAGAACGAGGTAGAGAAAAAGGTCATACACCACAAAAAGAAAGTGCTTGTGGTAGATGATTCAGATTTTATGTTAAAGACGATGCAGGATTTGTTGAGCAGTGACTATGAAGTGATCGTTGCCAAATCAGGTTTGTCTGCGATTAGGGGGATTACGCTTGACAGACCGGACTTGATCTTGTTGGATTATGAGATGCCTGTTTGCAATGGCAGTCAGGTTTTGGAAATGATACGTGGCGAGGAGGAGTTTAGAGATATTCCGGTGATCTTCCTGACCAGCAGGGTTGACAGGGAGAGTGTCAAAAAGGTGATCGAATTAAAACCAGAAGGTTACTTGTCAAAATCATTATCGCCTTCCGATGTGAAGAGAGAAGTGGATCATTTCTTTGAAAAAGCTGCCAGAAGAAATGCTAAAAAATAGAAAATGATGTATATTTTTCCTTTCTTGTCCATATAATTTATTACATAACAATAATGATTCAATAATGCAAAGATATGAGTCGTTAAATTGCAGAATAAGGAGAACAAATATGGCAAGAGGAGTTAAAAAATCAATTCAGGAGAAAATCGCACAGAAGGAGGAACTTATTGACGCACTTTCTACCAGGATCAAAAAGGAGAGAGACGAGCTCAATGAACTTTTGGAGATGCAGAAAATGGAAGAACTCAATGAACTTCGGGTAGTTGTTGAGAAGTCCGGTATGGAGATTTCTGATATTATCCAGATGGCGCAGATGCAGGCTGCTCAATAGGGCAGATGCATTATAGCACACGAAAAATAGTGGATAAAAAAATATTTGAGAAAAAGTCCAAACATAATTGCGTACATAGCCTGAAAAGGGTATAATGGAAAGCAGGGTGAATGGACTTTTTTCAATTTTTATCTTAATTATATATCTAATTGAAGAAAAGATTCAAATATACTTTAATGACGGAAAGGAAAAAGTGAATATGGTAAACATACGCGAATTATATCACAATTATAAGGATTATGCAGATCAGGAGGTAACGATCGGCGGCTGGCTCAGGAGTAAGAGGGATTCTAAAACATTTGGATTTCTGGTAATTAATGATGGTACATTTTTTGAGCCGCTTCAAGTTGTATACAATGACAAACTGGACAATTTCACAGGGATTTCTAAGTTGAATGTAGGAGCCGCAGTGATCGCAACCGGCATTGTGACGCTGACACCCGAGGCGAAGCAGCCTTTTGAGATACAGGCAACAAAGATTGAGATCGAGGGGGATTCAACACCTGATTATCCATTACAAAAAAAGAGGCACAGTTTTGAGTATCTCAGGACGATCTCGCATTTGAGACCGCGCACCAATACATTTCAGGCAGTATTCCGGGTACGCTCGCTCTGTGCTTATGCGATTCATAAGTTTTTCCAGGAGAGGGATTTTGTGTATGTTCACACACCGTTGATTACAGGAAGTGACTGTGAGGGCGCTGGAGAGATGTTCCAGGTTACGACGCTGGATCTGAAAAATCTGCCCATGGTAGACGGCGAGGTGGATTTTAGCAAGGACTTCTTCAGTAAGCCGACCAATCTTACAGTCAGTGGTCAGTTAAACGGGGAGACTTATGCGATGGCATTTAAGAACATATATACGTTTGGACCGACTTTCCGTGCTGAGAATTCCAATACGACACGCCATGCGGCAGAGTTTTGGATGATCGAGCCCGAGATCGCTTTTGCGGACCTGGGGGATGATATGATGCTGGCTGAAAGTATGCTCAAATATATCATCAACTATGTTTTGGAGAATGCGCAGGAGGAGATGGCATTTTTTAATCAATTTGTAGATAAAGGACTGATCGAGAGGCTGCAGCACGTGGCAAACTCAGAATTCGGACATATCACATACACAGATGCCATCACAGAACTCGAGAAGCACAATGATGAGTTTGAGTACAAAGTTTCATGGGGATGTGACCTGCAGACAGAACACGAGCGCTATCTGACCGAAAAACTTTTTGGTAGACCTGTGTTTGTGACAGACTACCCGAAGGAGATCAAGGCATTTTATATGAAGCTCAATGAAGATGGCAGAACTGTTGCCGCAATGGACTGTCTGGTGCCTGGCATCGGGGAGATCATCGGCGGAAGTCAGAGGGAGGACAAGCTTACCGTTCTCGAGCAGAGAATGAGGGAGTGCAGTCTGAAGCCGGAAGAGTATGATTTTTATCTTGATCTCAGACGCTATGGAAGTGCCAGACATGCAGGGTTTGGACTGGGCTTCGAACGCTGTGTGATGTACCTGACAGGTATGGGAAATATCAGGGACGTGATACCGTTTCCACGAACAGTCAACAATTGTGAACTGTAAGGCATTGATTTGCTGCTTAAATATAAAACAGGGCGTAAGCCCTGTTTTATATTTAAGCAGATTTGTTCTTTGCGTGATTCTTTCTTCTGTTTTTGGAGTGTTTTTTCTGGGAAGCTTTCTTCTTTGTCTCCTGTTCCAGAGCATTCCTTTCCGCCTCGGCTTCCAGCGCTTTTGTCAGGTTCTTCTGCGCTGTCGACAACATCAGCTTGATGCGGTTGAGTTGGTTGACCTCAGAAGCGCCTGGATCGTAGTCAATGGCAACGATGTTTGCTTCTGGGTGGCGTTTTCTGAGCTCCTTGATGACGCCCTTGCCGACAACATGGTTTGGCAGGCAGCCAAAAGGCTGTGTACAGACAATGTTGGGCGTATCCGTGTTGATCAGCTCAAGCATCTCACCCGTGAGGAACCAGCCTTCGCCGGTTTGATTGCCGATCGATACGATCTCCTGGGCATGTTTTGCTGTCTCATAGATATCTGCAGGCGGAATAAAGTGCCTGCTTGCCGCGAAAGCTTCGCTCATAGGTTTTCGCAACATCTGGATCAATTTGATTCCGATCCGGCTGATATCAGCGGATCTCTTGCTGGTGCCAAGGTTTTCAGCCTTGTACAGTTGATTGTAGAAGCAGTAGAACATAAAATCCATCAGATCAGGGACGACTGCCTCTGCGCCTTCGTGTTCCAGAAGTTCTACAAGCTGGTTGTTTGCAGCAGGTGAGAATTTCACCAAAATCTCACCGACTATGCCGACGCGCGGCTTTTTGATATCGAGCACAGGAATCGCATCAAATTCTGCGATCATCTCGCGGCACATCTTTTTGTAGGTGTTGAAAGACATAAATTTGCGTCCAAGAAAATCACAGCATTTTTTGATCCATTTCTGATGAACTTCCTCCACAGAGCCTGGAACGGCTTCATATGGACGCATTCGGTACACGCAGCGCATAAATATGTCGCCAAAGTTTACAGCGTACACGGCACGGAGCAGGAGCATTGGCGTGAGCTTGAATCCTGGGTTGCTCTCCAACTTTGACAGATTGATCGAGATAACCGGGATGTGCTGATAGCCGGCCTTTTCCAGAGCGCGGCGGATAAAACCAATATAGTTTGTGGCGCGGCATCCGCCTCCGGTCTGTGACATGACCACTGCAAGATGGTCAGTGTCGTATTTGCCTGAGAGTACTGCCTCCATGATCTGGCCGACCACCAGGAGGGACGGATAGCAGGCGTCATTGTTGACATATTTGAGACCCATATCGATACTGCCTCTGTTGTCATTGTTCAGTACGACCAGATTGTAGCCGCATCTTCTGAAAGTTGGCTCAAGGAGGTCAAAGTGGATCGGTGACATCTGTGGACATAGTATCGTATAGTTTTTGCGCATTTCTTTTGTAAAGAGCACCCTGTTCATGCGGCTTGAATGGATCGCCCGTCCCTGATGGCGCTGTTCACGCACGCGGATCGCGGATAACAGTGAGCGGATCCGAATGCGCGCTGCACCCAGATTGTTTACCTCGTCAATCTTCAGACAGGTATAAATCTTGCCCGAACCAGTCAAAATATCATTGACCTGATCGGTCGTAACAGCGTCAAGTCCACAGCCGAACGAGTTGAGCTGTATCAGATCCAGATCATCACGCGTCTTGACATAGCTTGCGGCGGCATACAGCCTCGAGTGGTACATCCACTGGTCCGATACGATCAGTGGGCGCTCCGGCTTTGCAAGGTGGGAAACGGAATCTTCAGTGAGCACAGCGATGCCATAAGAGTTTATCAGCTCAGGAATACCGTGATTGATTTCTGGGTCAATGTGGTATGGGCGTCCTGCGAGCACGATGCCGCGGGTATGATTTTTTTCAAGGTAGTCAATAACTTCCTCGCCCTTTTTGCACATATCTTTTCGCACATTGTCGAGCTCCTGCCAGGCGGCATCAACAGCTTCTTTCAGCTCGTCAGAAGGAAGCTCAGGGAACTCTTTCTCCAATGACTGCAGGATCAGAGCAGGTTCGCGGAAGGACATGAACGGATTTTTGAATGCAACCTCACCACGCCCGATCGCCTCCACATTATTTTTGATATTCTCTGAGTATGATGTGACAATCGGACAATTGTAGTGATTGTTCGCATCATCAAATTCATTCCGCTCATAAAACAGGGCAGGATAGAAGATAAAGTCAACGTTTTGTCTGATCAGCCACTCCACGTGACCATGTGCGAGTTTGGCAGGGTAGCACTCTGATTCGCTCGGTATGGACTCAATCCCCATCTCGTAAATTTTTCTGTTTGAAAGCGGAGAGAGCACAACCTGGTATTTTAACTTTGTAAACAGCGTAAACCAGAATGGATAATTTTCGTACATATTTAACACTCTGGGAATGCCCACACGCCCGCGCACAGCCTCAGCGTCAGGAAGCGGTTCATAGGAGAACATCCGCTTGAGTTTATACGCAAAGAGGTTTGGGATATCGTTGTCGGTCTGGGCTTTTCCGAGTCCGCGCTCACAGCGGTTGCCGGATATGTAGCTTCTGCCATCAGAGAACTTGTTGACGGTCAGGCGGCAGGAGTTTGTGCAGCCCTTGCATTTCACCAGTGATGTGGTGAATGCAAGATCATTGATCTGTTCAATGGTAAGCATGGTCGTGTTGTTTTCCGGTGCAGCCTGGTAGCGTTCCCGCGCGATCAGTGCTGCGCCAAAAGCACCCATTATACCTGCAATATCAGGTCTTATCACCTCGCAGCCGGCAATTTTTTCAAAACTGCGAAGTACTGCGTCATTATAGAACGTGCCGCCCTGCACGACGATATTTTTGCCAAGTTCGCTTGCATCGGACACTTTGATCACCTTGAACAGGGCATTTTTGATAACAGAGTATGCGAGACCGGCAGAGATATCAGATACCTCAGCACCTTCCTTTTGCGCTTGTTTTACTTTGGAGTTCATAAAAACGGTACAGCGTGTGCCAAGATCGATCGGGTGTTTGGCAAACAGTGCCGCCTGGGCAAAATCCTGTACGCTGTAGTTGAGGGATTTTGCAAAAGTCTCGATAAAAGAACCACACCCCGATGAACATGCCTCATTGAGCTGCACAGAGTCAACCGTCTGGTTCTTGATCTTGATGCACTTCATGTCCTGACCGCCGATATCGATGATACAATCCACGTTGGGGTTAAAAAATGCGGCTGCATAATAGTGTGCCACAGTCTCGACTTCACCCTCGTCGAGCATAAATGCTGCTTTGAAGAGTGCTTCACCGTAACCGGTAGAACAGGAGCGCACGATCGTGGCGTCGCCGGGAAGCAGACGATAGATTTCCTGAAGCGCAGAGATCGCAGTTTTTAGAGGGCTTCCGTTGTTGCTGCTGTAAAACGAGTAGAGCAGTGTTCCGTCCTCCGCGACCACTGCGATCTTTGTGGTGGTGGAGCCGGCGTCAATTCCCAGAAAGCATTTGCCATGATAGTCCCCGAGAGCTGTGCTTTTTACATGGCTGGAGCCATGTCTTGACTGGAAGGCTGCGTATTCATTTTCATTGGAAAACAGCGGTTCCATGCGGGCAACTTCAAACTCCATCTTGATGTCTGAGGAAAGTTTATCGACCATCTCAGACAAGGAGAAGTAAACTTCTTCCTTTGCGTTGAGTGCGGAACCGATCGCAGCGAAAAGATGGGAATTGGCAGTGTCGATAATGTGTTCGTCATCAAGCTTTAAAGTGCGGATAAACGCTGCCTTGAGCTCTGAGAGAAAGTGAAGCGGACCGCCCAGAAATGCCACATGACCGCGGATCGGTTTGCCGCAGGCAAGCCCGCTGATCGTCTGGTTGACAACTGCCTGAAAAATGGAGGCGGAGAGATCTTCTTTCGTGGCGCCTTCATTGATAAGCGGCTGAATGTCTGTCTTTGCAAATACGCCGCAGCGTGCCGCAATGGTGTATAACGACTGATAACTTTTTGCATACTCGTTCAGACCGGAGGCATCAGTCTGGATCAGAGATGCCATCTGGTCGATAAAAGAACCCGTACCACCGGCACAGATACCGTTCATGCGTTGTTCCACATTGCCGCCTTCGAAGTAGATGATCTTGGCATCTTCACCGCCAAGTTCGATCGCGACATCAGTCTTTGGAGCAAGCTCCTGCAGTGAGGTGGACACTGCGATCACTTCCTGCACAAACGGCACACCCAGATGGTTCGCAAGCGTCAGTCCGCCGGAGCCAGTGATCATCGGATGGATAGTCAGGTTTCCAAGCTTTGTGAACGCGTCCTGCAAAAGAGAGGAGAGCGTTTCACGGATATTGGCGTAATGCCTCTGATAGTCAGAGAAGAGCAGATTGTGTGCCGCATCTAGGATCGCTACCTTTACAGTGGTTGAACCGATGTCGATACCTAGTGTATAGATTTTTTTATTTGTATTTTTAGTATTTGTACTCATGAAATAACCATGCCTTTCTATTGGAAATATCCTCATAAAAATATCCAGCAAAGATAATCCACAAAGATAATTCGACTTTTCCAACACATATTTGCTATTATACGACAGCAATTCTAAAAACGCAACAAAACAGATAATTAAAAGTTGCTGAAAACTTTATACTAGATCGGAAGAGCACACGTCTGAACTCCAGTCACTGAC
>CAJUQU010000065.1:13199-15952 GCA_910588595.1 uncultured Lachnospiraceae bacterium
GGGAATAATACCATAAATCTAAAAAAACTATAATATTTCATTCGGATAAATTTAGATTGGTTTACATTTCCAGAAGTGAATGATATACTGGAATGACAAGTTTATTTTAAAGGTGAAAGGCAGGATGATACAATATGAATTTTCTGAATAAACTGGAGAGGAAGATCGGGAAGTACGCGATACCAAATCTCTCCCTGTATCTGATTTTGGGGTATGTGCTTGGGTATATAATGGAATTTATCAGTCCGTCAGTCAGGGACCTGCTGACATTAAATCCATATCTGATCCTGCACGGGCAGATCTGGAGGCTTGTCACGTGGCTCCTCATTCCGCCGTCAAGCTTTGACCTGTTTACCATTATCATGCTGATGTTCTACTATTCTGTCGGAACGAACCTCGAGCGGACATGGGGGACTTTTTACTACAATGTGTATCTGTTCATGGGTATGATATTTACGATTATAGGAAGCTTTCTGATCATGGGGATCAGTTATGTGCCAGGCTTCAATTCCTTTATGCTGCGGGAAGCTTATGGATCAACGCCGTATTTTCTGCTTGTGGCGCGCAGCTTCAGCACCTATTTTGTCAACATGTCGATCTTTCTGGGATTTGCGGCGACTTTTCCGGAAGTGCAGGTACTGCTGATGTTCATTATTCCCATCAAGGTAAAGTGGATGGGGATTGCGTACGGTGTGCTCCTGATCGTGCAGTTTTTGCAGAGCGATATTATCGGAAAGATCATCATCGGTGCATCACTGCTCAATTTTGTTGTCTTTTTTATGATAACAAGGAGTGGGATCGGCATGCGCATCTCACCGCGGCAGGTGAGAAGGCGCCACGAGTACAACAGAGAGGTCAAAAGAGCGAAGCCAGCCAGTGTGTCAAAACATAAGTGTGCGATCTGTGGCAAGAACAGTGAGGACAATCCCGAGGCAGAGTTTCGATTCTGTTCAAAGTGTAACGGAAATTATGAGTACTGTCAGGATCATCTGTTCACACATACACACGTGAAATAAGGAAGGCTTGTTATTATGGAATTCAATCAGATAAATTTTGTGCAGATCCTTGAAGAGCTGAGGGATACAGCGAGACTTCAGGGCAATATGCTGACCAGTGAGCAGATCAGTGAAGCATTTGACCAGTGGCAGTTAGATGACAAAAAACTGGCGCTGATCCATGATTATTTTCGAAATAATCATATTGGAATCGATGAACAGAGAGATGTGCAGGAAGATCTGTCAGGCGACGATATCAATTTTTTGGAGATGTATCTCGGGGAGTTAAGAGAACTTCCGCCAGTGTCCGGCGGTGAAAAACGGGCGGTGATGATGTCGGCGCTTGCAGGTGACAGTGGCGCGCAGGCGAAACTGGTGGAGATCTCTCTGCCCCAAGTCGTGGAGATCTCTAAACTCTATGCAGGACAGGGTGTGCTTGTCGAGGATCTGATCGGCGAGGGAAATGTCGCGGCAGCAATGGCTGTGACCATGTTGGAATGTGTGGAAAGCATCGACGAGGTGGAAGGTTTTATCGGAAAAAGGGTTATGGATGCCATGGAAGAATTGATCAGTGAGGATTCAGACAACCGCCAGATTGATGAGAGCGTGCTGGGCATGGTCAACGAAGTGAATGACAAGGCAAAGGAACTGTATGACAATCTTCTCAGAAAAGTTACTGTTAAAGAGGTGGCGGATGAGCTTGGCATCACGCAGGAGGAAGTGCAGGAAGCAGTAAAGTTCTCTGCGGATAGCATTGCGTATATTAAACTTTTGGAAAATGAAGAACAGATATAATTGGAGACGGGTATGGAAACACAGCACAACAATGATTTCAAATATGTGATCCAGGACACGGGCTGCGTCTATTTTGGCAGGGAGCTGACCTATGCGGAAATGATGGAATTGGATGATATCCCGTTCAAATTCAAGGCTGTCATCAGTGCTCATATTGCGCGGGATATCGATCTGAACATGAAAATGACAGATCATATCTTGCAGATATCAGAGAAAGAATTTTCGTACCGAATATTTGAGCAGCTGAGATTTACGGTACGAGTCTGTTATATGATACAGAAAAAAGGTTTTGGCGGCAAAATGAAAGAGAAATGGATACATAAAGCGTATTCGTTAAAACAGTTTTGCAGCGGGTATCGTGGACAGGTGAGCAGTGGTCAAATGATGATTGAGGATTTTTCGATTTCGAAGCTGGCATTAATGGCATTGAGTATTTGATCAAATGATGAGCGGGAGGTATATATGAGCAGTAATAGATAAGATATAAAATAGGACGATGGTAATCTTAATTAAAGGAAGGAATATGATTATGAGAAATATTGAGGACTTAAAGACTTATGAGGTAATCGAAAAACGGCAGATCGATGACGTTGGCTCCATGAGCTGGCTTTTGAGACACAAAAAGTCCGGGGCGCGGATCGCACTGCTGAGCAATGACGATGAGAACAAAGTTTTCTACATCGGTTTTCGAACACCTCCTACAGATTCTACGGGCGTACCCCATATCATAGAACATACAGTACTGTGTGGATCGAAACATTTTCCGGTAAAGGATCCTTTTGTGGAGTTGGTAAAAGGTTCGCTGAATACATTTCTAAATGCCATGACATACAGTGACAAGACCGTATATCCCATTGCAAGCTGCAATGAAAAGGATTTTCAGAATCTGATGCATGTATATCTGGATGCAGTATTCTATCCTAATATCTATAAAGAAAAGAAAATTTTCCTCCAGGAGGGCTG
>CAJUQU010000066.1 GCA_910588595.1 uncultured Lachnospiraceae bacterium
TTATAAAAAAATGGAAGAAAAAAGTATATGGTTATCAAAGAAACATTGTACTAGTCAGCAATCAACTCAGAATAACGCAGTACAGGGCATCCAGGCTTCTACCCAGACCAGGAACGTACAGGAAGATCAGCCTTCTGCCCCGAGTGAACCTGTTTACCTGCAGAAAAATAACATCCCTACTAACATCCCTGATGAACAAGTATCCAACCGCTATCCAACGAACAATGTCCCGCTTCTGCAGCTCAACGACCTGTGCAAACGATATCCGGGAATGGGCACCTATATGTCTGTCTTCCATATGAATCTGATCATACCAAGAGGGCGGATCATCGGTCTATTGGGTCCAAATGGATGCGGGAAAACAACCCTGATCAAGATGATCAACGGTCTTCTTTCACCTACGTGCGGCAATGTGCTGATCAACGGTATGGAGCCATGCCCTGCAACCAAAAAGGTCGTCTCCTACCTGCCTGAGCGCACCTACCTGGACAACAGTATGAAAGTCTCACAGATGGTATCATACTTTGCAGATTTTTATGAAGACTTCTCGACTGAGAAAGCTTATAGTATGCTGGGGGCACTTGGCATCAGCAGCGATGCGCGCCTAAAGACTCTCTCCAAAGGAACTAAGGAGAAAGTACAGCTGATCCTGGTCATGAGCAGACAGGCAGACCTGTATATCCTCGACGAGCCGATCGCCGGTGTCGATCCCGCCGCAAGAGATTACATTCTGCGCACGATCATCACCAATTACAATCCAAGCTCAACTATTATATTGTCGACTCACTTGATATCTGACATAGAAAATGTATTAGACGATGTGATCTTTATGAAAAACGGATCCCTTATGCTGTATACATCTGTTGACTCGATCAGAAGCCAGATGGGCAAATCCGTAGATACTTACTTCAGGGAGGTGTACGCATGTTAGGAAAACTATTAAAATACGAATGGAAGGGACTACGTTCCCCACTTTTGATCATGTTGATCGTGCTCGGGGCAACGACTGCACTGACTTGCGGTGTCATTCTGACCATCAACCCCAAATACGACGATGTGATCGCATGGTACTCGATGATGGCACTGATCCTTTCGATTTTTTTGTACTACTTTGGGCTCATCGGCTGCACACTCGGAACAATGTTGATCATCGCCATACGGTTTTATAAGACCTGCTATACCGATCAGGGCTATCTGACACACACGCTCCCTGCAACCACGAGACAGATCCTGAATGCCAAGATCATGGCTTCCATTCTGATCTATCTGATAATGCTGGTTGCGATCGCCGGCACGATATTTGTTATTTTTCAAGTTGCGATACACCATATATTCTCGCTGATCCCTGGCGAATATGATGAACTGCGCAGGGCATTTTCGAGAGAATTCTCATCGATTCTCTATGAATTTGAGGATGAACTTGGCATCAGTTTTGGCGGATATATTGCATATCTGGTGATTTATTTCATCATCGCACTCATCTCAAATATTGTGACCGTACTCGGCTGTGTTTCCTTAGGACAGCTGTTCGCAAAACACCGCATCATCGGTGCGATCGCTGCATACTTTGGCGTACATTTTATCATGCAGATCATTGGTTATATGTGTTCCTTACCCATGTACACCAAAATGCTCATGGCAGATTCTTACGCCAGCGACCTCACCGCTTTTGGGATCATGTCGCCAACCATGAACCTGACGCTGCTTACAACTGTCATCCTGGCAGTGATCATGTACTTTGTCAACCTGCATATGATGACCAAGAAACTAAATCTCGAATAAACAGCATCAGGGCATCTATGCATGGTCAAGTAAAAACCGCGCAGGTCTTTGGACCTGCGCGGTTATATTTTTCTCATATTCTCCAATCTCTCATGCAATCGCCTGATCGTATCTAGTTTTGCTTTATCTGTTATCTCCCGCCCTGACTCAAAATATCTGACACGAATGTCATTTTTCTGCATATCCCAATCTGTTTCGGCGGTTGTGAGCGGATCCAGAAGCGCATGTCTTGCATCCAACACCCTCATCAGCTGACGCACTGTCCCAAGACTGCCATCGATCATATGTACCTGCTGCGGGATCAGATCCCGAAACGTATCCTTGAAATAATTGAAATGGGTACAGCCCAGCACAAGCTCTCCATATCTGTCAAGCGCATACCCGGACAGCTTCTCCTTAAGATACGCAGTCACTCTGTCCGACACAAACTCACCGCGTTCTGCAAACTCAACAAGTCCTGGCAGCTCTAACAGGTCCACTAAATGTTCATCATCAACGCGCTCCACAAGCTTTCTAAGCTTTTTCTCGTGCGCCGTGAGCGGCGTTGCGACCACCAGAACCCGTTTTCCCCCACTCTCCGCCACTGCCGGCTTCACTGCCGGTTCGATCCCTATAATGGGCACCGATCCATACCTGCTGCGCATCAGATCTGCAGCCACTGCAGTCGCAGTATTGCACGCGATCACAACTGCCTTGCAGTCATGCTGTACCATGAAGCGAATGACTTCATCCACATAGGACACGACCTGTTCCCTTGTCTTGATGCCATACGGAACATGATCTGTATCTGCATAAAATATATAGTTCTCATGCGGCATCAGCGCCATCGCCTGGTGCAGGATCGTCATGCCGCCAATACCCGAATCAAATATGCCAATGTTCATTTTCATCTTCTAATCCCCAAGGAACTGCCCAGTGCTCCATCCAGACAGAAATAAATGCTCTGATACGCATAAAATACCCGCAAATCCCTGTAGACTTGCGGGCGTTATTGAGAGAGCGAATAGCGAGACAAGCTCGCATACGATGTAAGCTATATCAATTTGTGCAATATTTCATACCGCACTTGTTTTCTAATTATACAACATATTTATTTGTTTGAAAAGTGATTTTTAGTCTATTTTCACTTTTCATCATTTTCACCATATTTTATTATTAAACACATATAAATTTATGCACTACGTTCTGCACAATATCAAAAGGCTTCGTCCTCCCTATACACGATCTGCCCGTCGATAATGGTCATCAGCGTATTCGTGAATACTTCCATGGGATTTCCGTCAAAGACAGCGATGTCTGCATCCTTTCCCGGCTCTATGCTGCCGATCCGGTCCGACACGCCGCAGATCTTGGCAGCATTTGTAGTCATCGCCTTAAATCCATCCTCCAACGACAGCCCGTGTTTTACACTCAGTCCCACACATAACGGCAGCGACTGGATCAGCGATACCGGATGGTCTGTCGTGATCGATACCATCACGCCAGCTTTTGCGAGTATTCCTGCTGTCTTAAACGCCACATTCTGCACTTCGATCTTGTTGCGGGAAGCCAGATCGGGTCCGACGATCGCAGGAAACCCGGACGCAGCGATCTCCTCAGCGACGAGATGTCCCTCGCTGCAGTGATCAAGCGTCATATCGAGACCAAATTCTCTGGCGATCCGGATCGCTGTAAAGATGTCGTCCACACGGTGTACATGCGCCTTTAGCGGGATCTCCCTCGCAAACACGGGACGCCAGGCCTCATAGTGAAGATTGTAGTCCGCACCGTTCTGTTTGCTCTTCTCAAGATATGACCGCGCATTCACCAGCTCTTCGCGGAGCAATCCGGCGATCGCCATACGGGTTACTGGCGATGTGTTCATGCCGGCATAATTTACTTTCGGATTTTCACCAAAGGCAATTTTCATGGCGGAAGGAAATTTTAAGACCAGATCATCGATCCGCCTTCCACTTGTCTTTACAACAGCAAACTGGCCACCGACAACGTTTGCGCTGCCGGGACCAATGTTCGCACAGGTAATACCAGCTCTCACTGCGTCAGCAAAGGCTGCATCCATCGTATTGATCGCATCGATGGCGCGGAGCATCGGGGTGACGGGATGAACTGTCTCATTGCAGTCATCGCCCTCCTGCCCCTTCTTCTCCTCGGTGATGCCCATATGACAATGCGCCTCTATAAGCCCTGGCATTACCAGATGATGGTTCACATCTATTTTCATGCAGTCCGCAGATTCAGGAACTTCAATCTCAGGAGATACTTCAAGGATCTTTCCATCCTTGATCAGTATGCTGCCCTCAATGATCTCTGTGTGATACTGTTCTCGAATCGTGTCACTCATACTGCGGATTGCCGCATTTTCCAACAAAAGCATTTCTGTAAAAACGATAGTATGATCTACCGCGACGGTGTTTACCGCAGCAAGATTTACCATGCCTTTCCTATTTATTGATTTTGACCGACAGATCTGTGTAATGGATCGACTGGTTTTCCGTCTTTTGTAAGCTTATAATAAATATTTGCGCCCTCTTCAGTGTAATAGATCGTCGGCTTTGCGACCTTTCCGACAATATCGCCAGCCGAAACCCTGTCCCCTGCTTTCACGCTGATGTCACCGAGCTGCCCATAGGTGAGCATATATCCGTTCCCCAAATCAAAGCGGATCGTGTTTCCAGTCTGCGAGTCATAGTACACATCCGAGACAATACCATCTGCTGCTGCTGTGATATCCTGCCCTTCACTGGCTGAAACAACGAGCGCCGGATTGTAACGATACTGCTGCATTGTGGAGTGATACACAGCCTTATCCATACTGTAATCCAGCAATACATTCCCAATGATCGGGAGCGCAAGTGAATCCTCCTCAGTAAAATTCAGAGGTGTGTCAGCTATGATCTCCGATTCCTGTCCCTGTTCCTGCCCATCCATGAACACAGCTGCCTTGTCTGTGCCCGCTTTCGCATTATCCTGTCTGGTATTCTCAACCTGCCCGGAGTTTACCTCCGTAAAAGACGGATCGACATCCATGTCATTATTGTCACTCAGATCATAAATATCTGGATCGACAAATCTGGTGTCTATCTGTGGATTTTTTGTGGATTCCGCATTAGACTCTGCTTTACCCGACACAAATCTGGTATCCGCCAGACCAGTATCGCCTTCCTCCGCTGTAATGTTTTCCTGTTCCATTCTCGCAAAATCTATACGATTTTCTTCTTTTTTCTTTTCGTCCTGCGATGACATATACACACCTGCAAGAGTAAGTGCCGACAGCACAAATACCGATGCTGCTATGATGCTGATCTTCTCCTTCTGCAAGGCAGGACGCTTGTTATTTCGTCTGTTCATCCTTTCCCTCCATTTCCGGCAAGCCCTTTGCCTAAGGAACCTTTCGCCACAATGTACCTGCGCCTCTGCGGGCGTATGTCCATCATAACCGGTTCCTTTACCATAGCATTGACTCGTTGGAGGGTTTTTATTCATGGATTTACTCGTAAATAATTACCCTGATATCCCCATAAAAATACTTTAATATCTCATAAAATCCCATACCTGAAACCGCCATCTCATACGCAAAATTGAGTGAAAATCCGACTCCGTTTCCCGCCTCCCCCACAAGCATACCTGACGGTGTGGTGGTAAAAAAAGGAGCCGTCATTACCTTTCCATCTCTTGTAATCACAGCTCCCTTTGTGGCATCTACTGCCTGCCCTATCTCATTAAATCGATTATCCCTGCCGCCAAACGGCAATGAATCCATGTTTGAAAACACTTTCGTGTAAACAGTGTCTGTCTGGATGATCCTGTAGAAATCTCCCGCCCCGAACTGCATTGTATCATAGTCAAGCACCTCAGGCCACTGCTCAGCCTCCCATGCGGATACGATACAGCTGCGGCACACGATCGCAAGCGCCTTTAGATACTCCTGTTCGGGATCATACACTTGATCCATCTTGACGATGTAATCCTCAGAACTGGTGAATTCGGTATCCTCTGGTATCACACTGTACATCAGAAACCCTGTCAGCGTTTCCGGCTTATAATAAAATGTACCATTGTCTTCCTTTACCGAGATCTCAAAGCTTTCATCTATGACACTTGTGTCATCCTCCTGTTCTTTCTGGTTATGCTTATCCGGCTTGATCAACAGCATTCCGATCAGAGGTACACACACAATAAAGGCTATGACTCCTGTCAGTTTTCTCACGGACAGATCACCTACTACACATTTACAGTTGCTATATTTTATGCACTTTTCCCGATGCTATACCTTGTACCATATCAGGGATCGCCCAGAAACAGCGTGCGCAGGCTGCACATATTATCTCTGAACGACCTTTTTCGATTCTAAATTCCTCAGAAACCGTGCGGTCAGTCTGTCAAAAAACACGTTGCACACGATCACAACCGTGTTGTCAAATACAACCGCCAGCACGGTGCATACGATCAGTGTCAATACCACACTCACCCCGATGCCGCCGATACATCCAAACCGCAGCGCCGTGATGTGAAACCGTCCCTGCACTATGACAAACAGCGCGTACCAGTGTATCAGTATGATAGAGTAGCTGTACTTGGAGCACAGACGCACCAATACGTTGGATCTCCCCTTGAAGCGATCCTTACGATCTGCAAACAGGGCAAAGATCCCAGCAGATGCGATCACCATCGTCGGCGTACTGCCGTACACATGATTCATCTGTGCAGAATCCATATAAACCACCACACACATCACTATATACGACACTGCCGCCGCGATCATCATGACATGATTTCTCCGGGATGCGCCCGCCAGACGATTCTGTCTGATTATGATGTAGCCCAACAAGAACACACCTTCCCATCCTGCAAGGAATGTTGCTGCGCCGAACGTCATCCCAAACAGCGGCAGATACGTTGTCAGCATGTTCAGCACCAGTATGACCGCCGCCATTGAAAAAAGCAGCCTGTCGCTCATGTGCTGTGCCATCACCCTGAAAAACGGCGTCACGAGGTACAGTGCCACGATCGTGTAGATCAGCCACAAGTGCGGTCCCACATCAGGCGCCCCTGTCACGATGCGTTTAAATGAACTGCCGATATTGCGGGGCGGAAGAAAGTGCACCTCGCCGTTCAACGATAACAAAAGCAGATAGTACGCTATCAGCGGTATGATGACTTTTGACGCCCTTCTTATATAGAATGCCGCAACGCTTTCTGTTGTATTCTTTCCTGAATTCAAAAGCAGGGCGCCCGAAAGCATGACATACAATAAATTGCAGCAAAGTCCAAGACTCAGCCCGCAGACGAGCACCAGGCGTTTCCAGACTGCATCCGCCAGATCCACCATCGGTGAACAGGAATGCGCAAGGATGACAAGGATCACGGCAAGCACTCTCAGATAGTCAAAATAAACTTCGCGGTCAGGTGACGGCTCCGCACCCAGAAAAACATTTCTAACATAGCTTTTCACAGTGAACCGCCCCTGTCTCATACGGACCCGGTGTGCCCAGAAGATCAGAGTAAACCCTGCAATGACCGCCGGAAAATACCAGATACACGCCTTTACCGTATCTGCCGACACATAGGCATGTGCAGCCATCGGCTCATCGCAGCTTTGTATGCCTGCAAGCTTAAAATCGCCGTCGATATCAAATCGAAATGTCTCGTACTGTCCTGCAGGAATCGGGATCAACAACGATTTTTCGCCTGTCTTCAGCGCACTTTTCACAGAGTGTTTTTCCGCAATGTTCTCGTTCATCCCGGCGTAGAATACCTGCACCGGAAGTGGCTCTTCTCCCTCCCAGACCTCGCCAAACTTTAATTCGATCCCGCCAATTCTCCCTGCCGCAGCGACACTGTCGTCCTCTGAGGCAAATGTTACGATAAACTGCGGATCCTCCCCAGTTACCACAAAGCTTCCGCCCGCTTGGGCTTGCGCCGTCACATCATAATTGTGAACTTCAAAATCTGATAACAACCACTCTGTCACTTCTCCCTGCATCTCATAGTGCCATGACAAGTTTCGGTAAAACACCGTTCCCAATGCCGTTACAATCAGAAGAAACAAAATAACATAAGCAAATCTCGATCGTTGTCTCATTGTCTTTAATCCTTTACCACAAGCGTCAGCTGGATACGGATCAGCGTACCATAATATCCATCGCCTGCTTTTCATTGATGAGCGTGACTTTCCTGTGTGCCCCGCCAAATTCGCCGTCAAGTGTCCACGCGATCTCATCCTCTGACTCGATCACCAGCCTGCTTGACTTAAAACTGTACATATATTGTGTGTCAATATTCCTGATCGCGAGCGCCGCCAGGATCGAGTTGAGCTCTATAGGATTTTTGGGCATCTTGATCAGTGTCACCTCAAACAGGCCGTCATCCAAAGCGATCTTTCCCTTAAAGACATTTCCCGCGATGCTCTTAAATCCCCCTACAGAGTATGAATTTGTAACCATTCCGTAGATAAAGTCATCCTCTATCACCTTTTCCTCTCCATTTTCTGACAAACTTGTCACTTTTAAGTGATAGGATTTGATATTCTGCAGATGTTTGACTCCCTCTAAAATATATGCCATATGTCCCAACATATTTTTCATTTCCTGGGGTGTTCCATAAGACACTTCCGTAAACAGTCCAAACGCCGCGATATACACAAAGACATCCTCGTTAAACCGCCCTACATCACAGGAGAATACAGTACCGCTCACAACTGCTTCTGCCGCTTTTTTCATGATGGACGGAATCTTTAAACTATTGGCAAAGTCGTTGGTGCTCCCCGCCGGAATGTAGCCGATCGTCGTCTTGAAATCAGACTGCATCATCCCAGTTACGATCTCATCGAGCGTTCCGTCACCGCCACTGCACACGACAAGCTCATAGCTCTTTTTGCGCTCACGCATGACGCGGCATGCATCTCCTCTTTTCTGTGTAGGATAGACTGTGACCTCGTATCCGCTCTTTACCAGTATATCCACGATCTCCAGCAGATGATTCCTGATCAATCCTTTACCAGAATGTGGATTTATTACAAATAATGCTTTTTTCATAGACTTCTCCCGCATTTACGCCTAACTGCCTCCAACAAACTGAGAAATATCCTTTCCTAACTGTTCCTTATCTTCCCTGCCAGCTCACTCAGTTTTCTTAGTCTGTGGTTCACTCCCGATTTGCCCACCTTAGGGGTCAGATACTCCCCCAGCTCTTTTAACGTGGCATCTGGATATTCAAGACGAAGTTCTGCCATCTGCCGCAGATGGTCTGCCAGGTTGTCAAATCCGTAATGCTCTTTGATGTACTGGATATCATCGATCTGCTTTGACGCCGCGTTGACTGTCTTTGTGATATTTGCAGCCTCACAGTTGACCTTTCGGTTGATCGCATTGCGCATATCCTTCAATATCCGCAGATTTTCGAGATTCATCAGAGAAATATGTGCGCCCATGACATTGAGCAGCTCCACGATCTCCTCGCTCTCCTTGAGATACACAACCTGATATTTTTTCCGTGCCACGACCTTCGCATGAATGTCATAAAACAACAGTGTGCCCACGAGCTGTTTCGCCTGCTGTATATCACTGCACACATATTCCAGGTGATATCCTTTCTCAGGATTGCTCATGGAACCAATGCTCAAAAAAGCTCCTCTCAAAAAGGCGCGCTTACAGCATAGACTTTTGATCACCAACGGATTTACAAGGTTGTCACCCTCCTTGTCCTTGATGACCTGCTGCACTTTTTTTATGACACTGATGTCATTTTTATCCAGAAACAGCCGACACTGTCGCTGCGCATCCGACAGTGCAGTGTTGCTCATCAATTGCAGTTTTTCAAACAGCATCAGACATCTTGATGCCACAAGAGGTGTATCCGATGGAATCTCAATGCACCTGATACCCTGATCATCCGCCCTCAATGCCCCTGAATAGACAAGTATTGCGGCAAGCTCTGCAATCTGACAATGCCTCGCATCATTTTCAAGCTTTACAAGCTCCTCCTTTACCTCTCCTGAAAAAGACATAGCCCACCTCTTATTCCGCGTTACTTTGTATCCCTGTGCCGGAGCGTCAATCCATAATCTCCCTTGTCCTTCATCCGTCTGTAGAGTTCCCCAGCCAGCGTCACGCTTCTGTGCTGGCCTCCTGTACAGCCGATCGCAATGACAAGCTGATATTTTCCTTCATTGACATAATGTGGTATCAGAAATTGGATCATATCCGTCAACTTGTCCACAAACTCATGTGCCTCCGGAAAACTCATAACGTAGTCCTGTACTTCCCGGTCAAGCCCGGTCTTTTGTTTTAACTCATCAACGTAAAAGGGATTGGGCAGAAAACGCACATCAAACACCAGATCCGCATCCTGTGGAATGCCATTCTTAAATCCAAACGACATCACATTGACCATCAGGTTGTTGTACGCCTGATTGCTGACAAAGATCCGGTCAAGCTCTGCCTTCAGCTCCCTTGTCAATAAATTCGTCGTATCGATCACATAGTCCGCCGCCTGCTTGATACTTGCAAGCAGCGCCCGCTCCCTGGTGATGCCGCTCATCAGATCGCTGTCGACAGACAGCGGGTGAACACGTCTTGACTCCTTGTATCGCTTGAGCAGCACACTGTCCGCCGCTTCAAGGAAAAGGATCTCAAAAGTATATTGTTCACGCAGGCGTGCCACCAGCTGGTTGACATCCTCAAATGACTGGTCCGCCCTGACATCCAGCCCCAGTGCTACCTTTAAGATCCCATTGTCCGGCATGGCTAACAGTTCCATGAATTTCTCGATCAGGGGGACCGGCATATTGTCCGCACAATAATATCCTGCGTCCTCCAGCATTTTCATGGCAGTCGATTTCCCCCCGCCGCTCATACCAGTAACGATCACAAATCTCATCTCTATCTTCCTTTCTCTCCAAAGCCCAGCATGATCACTTCCGGCTCGATCGTAACCTGCGATGAAATCTTCACCCGCTTCTGTACTTCCGCAATGAGTGTGTAAATATCCGCCGCAGTGGCGTTTCCTCTGTTTATGATAAAGCCGCAGTGTTTCTCAGAAACCTGCGCTCCACCTGTCGAAAAACCTCTAAGTCCTGCATCTTCTATCAGTTTCGCCGCAAAATGCCCTGCAGGCCTCTTAAACGTAGACCCTGCGCTTGGATATTCCAACGGTTGTTTCTCGCGCCTTCTTGCCGCGAGGTCCTCCATCTTAGCCCTGATCTCCTGCTGGCTGCCCCGCGCAAGCACGACCGACGCTTCCAGCACGACCAGCGGCTCCTCTTTCAATATACTATGCCTGTAAGAAAACCGCATCTCCTCTGCCTTTTTCTCAATGATCTCCCCGCGAGGCGTCATCAGCCGCACACACTTTACCACATGGCGCATTTCCCCGCCGTAAGCGCCCGCATTCATGACGATCGCACCGCCCAGACTTCCAGGGATACCCGCTGCAAACTCAAATCCGGTCAGCCCGTATTCATACGCTTTGTGTGCAACTGCCGCAAGCGATGCGCCCGCCTTGCAGACAAGCGTTGTTCCATCAGGTTCATCCAATACAATATCTCCAAATTCCTTTGACAGATGGAGTACAACCCCCCTGATACCGCTGTCGCTGACCAGCACATTGCTGCCGTTTCCCAGCAGATAGTAGTCCGTTCCAGGCTCGCTATATCCCTCAGCGCTCAATGCCGCCAATACTTTTTGAAGCTCTTTTGAAGTATTTATTTCCACAAAGATGTCAGCTTCACCCCCTACGCGAAAGGTGGTGTGAGCTGACATCTTCTCATCTACAAGTATTTGCTCCGGCTGCAGTATGCACGCCAGTCTTTGGCAGAGTTTTTGTTTTGCGTTCTCATCAAACTCTCTCAAATGATTACCTCTTCATTGCTTTGCTTTATTCTAATATTAACTTAGCCGCACCGTAAATGCCAGCGTCATTTCCGAGTGTTGCAAGTTTGAACTGTGCTTCTCTTGATCCGTGGAATACATATTTTGTGTAGTATTTTGAAACGTATTCACACAAAATGTCTCCTGCTTTGGACACCCCGCCCCCAAGGACAAACAGCTCTGGATTCACTACGCCTGCGATCGCCGCAAACCCTTTTCCAAGATAATCTCCAAACTGCTCTGCCACTTCACAGGCAAGCTTATCTCCCTCCTTGACGGCATCAAATACAGCCTTGGCACTCAGTCTCCCTTCTGCCTTCGCAGTCCTGAGTACACTGTCCTGTGCCGACGATGCGAGCTTCCTCTCAGCCAGCCGCACCACGCCTGTCGCAGATGCATACTGCTCCAGACAGCCGTGATTGCCACATCCACACGCATCCGGTTCATTGTCCTCAATATGGATATGTCCGATCTCTCCGCCCGCACCTGTTGCGCCTGTCACCATCTTTCCATTGATGATGATCCCGCCGCCGACACCTGTGCCTAGCGTGGCGAGTACCATGTTCGTACAGCCTTTTCCGCCGCCGCACCACATCTCTCCGAGCGCCGCCACATTCGCGTCATTGCCGGCCTTTACCGGCATCTGCAGTATGCCGCCAAGCGTCTCGTTAACATTGACCACATCCCAGCCGAGATTCACTGCCTTATGTACGATGCCGTTATCGTCCACCGGGCCGGGCACACCGATGCCCACACCGATCAGATCCTCTTTCGCGATCGCTTTCTCCGCCGTCTTATCCAAGATCGCCTTCGCGATATCTGGCAGGATCTTGCTGCCATTATCCTCTTTTCTTGTCGGTATCTCCCACTTCTCCAGCACATTCCCAGCCGGATCAAATAGACCGATCTTTACTGTCGTTCCACCTAAGTCCACTCCGAAACAATATTTACTCATCCTTCTACTCCTTGTATCCTTGCAATCAACCTACGAAGAACGCTGCCTTTGCGTTCTTATCCTCATGCCCTACTCTTCATCATCCTCGCGCGGTTTCGAGAGTGAATTCTGCACACGCTGATACAATTCCTGTGCGGCGTTGTAGCCCATCTTCTTCTGACGATAGTTAACTGCTGCCGACTCACAGATGATCGCGAGATTCCTCCCCGGCCGGATCGGGATATTGTGACACACGATCTTATTACCAAGATATTCTGTATAGTTTTCTTCCAGACCTAATCTGTCATATTTCTTTTCCTTATCCCAGTCTTCCAGACGGATGACAAGATTGATGTTCGTGGTATTCATGACACTCTGCACGCCGTACAGCGTCTTTACATCAATGATCCCTATACCGCGCAGCTCGATAAAATGGCGCGTGATATCAGGCGCTGAACCGATCAGTGTATCGTCACTCACCTTTCTGATCTCCACAACGTCATCTGACACCAGCCGATGACCGCGCTTAATGAGTTCGAGTGCTGCCTCGCTCTTACCGATACCGCTCTCACCAGTGATGAGTACCCCCTCACCATAGACATCCACAAGCACCCCGTGAACAGATATGCAGGGAGCAAGTTTGACATTCAGCCATCTGATGATCTCAGCCTCAAACGCGGAGGTCGTCTTCTCTGTTACCAGAAGCGGGACATTATTATTCACTGCGATCTCCATGAACATCTCATCCGGATGCAGTCCCCTGCAGAAGATAATGCATGGTGTCTTCTCCGATATTACTCTTGGGTACACTTCCTCTTTTCTCTCCTGGGACAGATTTTCCATATAGGAAAATTCTACAAATCCAATGATCTGCGGCCTCGTCTCCTCAAAATGTTCAAAGTAGCCAGCCAGCTGCAATGCCGGTCTGTTGATGTCCGGCTGGTGGATCTTGATATTCTCCACATCGATCTGCGGTGTAAGATTTTTAAGTTTGAATTTTTCGATTACTTTTTCAATGCTAACGCTTGCCATTTTCCCTCTTCCTTATATTTAGGAACTGCACAACCTGACTGAGGAACTGTCCATAGATCCCCCCCTCGTTGTGACGGGCAGTCTATCAACAGTTCCCTGTCTGTCTCTGTACAGTACCTTACTTATATACTAATGCATATGCAGTGGTCGGTTTATCCGTTCTGAACGTGATCGTCTCCGCAGCCGCATCAAGATCATCATAGATATAAACTGTACCTGTACCGATCGCCAGCAGCCGGAAGCTTCTCAGCGGACTGCGGTATTCAGCCGGAATCGTAAGAACATACTCCAGTTCCTTCTCTGTCTGATAAACTGACTTTTTTTCCTTCTCCACATTGAGATTGAAAGTGGTCGCAAAGGTATAGTCGCCAATAAATGCAGCATATGCTTCGTAACATGCCAATCCGGGATAAAGCCTCTGTGCTGACACTTTCAACGAATAATCTGGAGTGTTCGCTGACAACCGGCAGATATTGGTTGCCTGATTGCCGTTCTCATTGTCCTGCAGACTGTTCCACGGCGCCTTTGAGTCATTCGCCCAGAATACATTGCTGATGGTCGGATTCGTACTGTTCTGGAACGTCTCCGCCCTTCTTTTGTCATTGAGTATATAACATGCCCCCATCGTGTTGGACTGCGCAAACGCCTGTATACTGTCCAGACTTGTATAGGGTATCGTCCCGTACATGCGTGTCTCTACCGGTGCGTCTGCAATCCGAAAGATCGGGCAGTACGCGATCCCCTCGAAAGCATTTTTGTTCTCGATAAATGTGCTTGTGTACATCTCGACCGACTTAATGTTTGAACACTTATAAAAAGAATACTCACCAATCGAAGTGATCGTACTTGCGATCCTCAGGTGCGTCGCCGAAGAAGTGTGCCACGGTCTCTCATACAGCTTCCAGTAATCCGCGTCCGGAAGGGCGCCCGTACCTTCTATTGATATAACGTCATTTGCGATCCTGACTTTGATATCTGTCCCCTGCAGGTAATGCCATCCATCTCCAGGATGCGTCCATATCTCCCCTTCTGCCCTCACCGTCACCACTGGCATAACAAGCAATGTCAGAACCAGCGTCAGCATAATGGCTAATCTCTTTTTCCATTTCATTGTCATATACATCCTCCTCCATATACTATGGTCGATTAGCTGTTTTCCATTTTATTATAGCATACAATGTCAGGAGATTCCACAAGACTTTGCATAAATTTTTGCAGCCACATTTTACCTTATGGACGCTGTCCGCGCCCCGATTGATCTCTGCATCATCTCAGTCATCGGCGGCACAAACAGCAGCCTTTTGCGCTGGATTCAGATGAATATGTACGATTTTTCTCAGCAGTTCTTAAGTACAGGACGATTTTTGATATTTATTGCAGAACTCCCATAATACGGCTTTCTGCTGAAAGCTGCTTTTGCTTCCGGCGTGATACCTCCTACCCTGAGTTCCTTCTCCGTAACCTTCCTGTACTCCGAGATCTCTCTCTCGATGTACACATTGACAATGCGTGCTGCCCCTTTTTCATTCATAAAATCCATATAAATTTCCCCCTTTTACACTAATTTTTCTGCAGAAGCTGTTCACAGCCTCTTACACTTTATATAGATTTTCTGTTTCCGTATCGGTAACGATTCCGTCAGATTATTTATAGCATACTATCCTTTCTTTTTCAATACTTTTTGTGCAATTCTTATAGAATCATGTCGCATTTCCGAAATATTCGTTTATTTTGCACTTGTCCTGGCAGATAAACTTTTACTTTTGTGGAAGTTTCCACCAACAGATGTGCTTTATCAGGTATTGATTAAATTCGATTTCAAAAAAATGAAAAAAAGCCAAAAATATACTTGATTTTTTTCAAATATCCAGTATAATATATACGTAGCTGTTCAAAATATACCAATTGGTTGTGTGGTTCAGTTTGATAGCGCACCGCGTTCGGGATGCAAGGGCAGTTATAAAAATTTCATACATCGGCGTGTGGCTCAGCTTGGTAGAGCGCTACGTTCGGGACGTAGAAGTCGCAGGTTCAAATCCTGTCACGCCGATTTTTGAAAGCACGGGCTTTATGAAAGTCCGTGTTTTTTGTTATTATTTTTTTGATGAAGATTTTTTGACTGAAAAAATGAAGTGTGCCAAAGAATGAAAAATGGCGCGTTCCAATGTATGCCAGAGGGTTTTAAAAAGGGGCTAGAGCGTGTTTGAAAAATCATTCCCGCCATCTATATAACGACGCCATAGCGT
>CAJUQU010000067.1 GCA_910588595.1 uncultured Lachnospiraceae bacterium
CCTTGAATATCCAGTTGTTCCCCTATCATGGACTTGAATTTTTCATCAAGCCCCGCCATATCCATAATGCTGTTGGCTTGCAGGAAATTCAGCATTTTCGCCGCGTCCTTAAGGTTATACAGTGATTGGGAATATCCCTGTTTTCCCGCCTATGCCTTGCGTGACAAAATGCCTTGAATGTAGTCGGCAAGGGTGGGCGGCTCGGTGTTCTCCTGTTCCTCTTTCAGCCACTTTTGCAGTTTGAAGATACGCGCCTTTAACTGCCGCAACTTCTGGTTTGTCACTTCGGTTTCCCGGTTAAGGTCGCCGCGTTCGGTGCGGATGCCGCGCTTCTCCATAGCGGAAGCAGCAACGCCTAAATGGACGGTGGGGATTTGATCGGCGGCAAGATTGCCGCTTTCCCTTTGCCGTTCATAACTGCGGTGGTCGATACGCTCCGCGTGTCCGTTCTGCTCCAATGCCTGATTGCAAAGCCCCGCCCATGCCGCCCGCCATTCCTCCGCTTTTGTCTGCTCGTTCCAGTCGGTAGCGGGAATGGATTTGCATTTGTACTGCCGCTTTTTCGGGTCATAGATTTTATTCCCGTCTTTGTCAAGAATGTACTCCTTTTTCTGCTTCGAGACAAACACATAGCAGATAAAAAAGAATGTAACCTTTTCGGTATTTCCTGTGTCTAACAGTTGAGAAACCGTTACAGATAACACACGCATTCCCGGAAAGGAGGCATACACCAAATGAGTGACGAACTACTCTCAGAACTGATCGCCGCGTATGGGGACAGCATCCTGCGCATGTGCTACCTCTACCTCAAAGACTACCATCTGGCGGAGGACGTTGTGCAGGAAACCTTTATCCAGGTGTACCACCACTACGACGGCTTCCGCCAGCAGTCTTCCGTCAGGACATGGATCATCCAGATCGCGGTCAACCTGTGCAAGAACCAGATGCGCACCAGATGGTTTTCCCTGGGGAGAGCAGATGACTTTCCAGCGTTGTCCTGCACGGAACCTTATGACAACATGCTCGAGCACGAGCGGCTGATCACGGAAATCGGCAGACTGAAACCCAACTACCGGGAAGTCATCCTGCTGTTTTACTATCAGGAACTGACCGTCCGTGAGATCGCCGTGCTGCTGGGCAAAAAGGAATCCGCCGTCAAGCAACGGCTGAAACGCGCAAGAGAACAACTGAAACAGGCCTTAAAGGAGGAATTATAATATGACTGAGATGAATGATGTGAATGAGATCAAGAACTGTATCGACACCGGGCTGCGCAAGATGACACTGCCTCCCGATTTCGCGACCCGGATCACAGCCCCCCGGAACCATGCCGTCCCTGTGCACGGGCTGCGCCGCACCGCCGCCGCTGTCCTGTGTATCGCACTGCTGGGCACAACGGCATTCGCGGCAGGATCCCTGCTCCACTCCCGGATCAGCGTAAACCAGCAGACCATACCGGATCTGGCACCCATGGAAGTCATTCCCCTGCAGCCCGTCGACGGAACGATCACAGAGTACGACCAGCTCACCAAAACATACACTTCGATGGAGACGCTGGCGCATGAGCTGGGGATCCGACTGCTCGGCGCAAACCTCGCCGCGGACAATCCTTATATAAAAATATCCTACACCAAAACAGGCGACGGCTACAATGAGATCGATGTCGAGAGATACCTTCTTGGAGACCTCACGGACATCCGGGAGTGGGACGGCGCATACACTGTCAGCGCAGCAGAGGGAAATGATCAATCATATGTCTGGACACATGGAAAGATTTACAAAAGCCCGATCAATCTCGGGATCAGGATCATCTCCGACCCGTCACAGCCGGAATTGGACATTGAGTATATGGGCTTCTATCAATATATCGAAACCTTCACCTCCGGGCAGGGCTACACCGTCAATGTCCTGCAGGAAACCGGCCATGAAGACCATCCGGACTCCCTGCCAGACAGTTTCGTCCCCCGGACGGTCATGGTCTTTGTGGCGGACGGGATCCAGTATACACTGCAGGGACACGTGCCGGTGCAGACGATGAGGGAAGTCGTCAGCGCAATGACATATTAATCCAAGGCTTTCTCGAGCGCCTCGATCACGATCCTGAGCGCTTTCAGGCGCGCGTACCGCTTGTCATTGGATTCCAGTATATGCCAGGGCGCGTACGATGTGTTCGTCTTCTGCAGCATCTCGTTCACCGCGCCCTCGTACAAATCCCACTTCTCACGGTTGCGCCAGTCCTCCTCGGTGATCTTCCACTGCTTTGCAGGCGTGTTCTGACGCTCGTTGAAGCGCGCCAGCTGTGTGTCCTTGTCGATCTGCACCCAGAATTTGATGATGACCGCCCCCCAGTCGGCGAGCTCCCGCTCAAACTCATTGATCTCATTGTACGCCCGCTGCCAGTCATTCTCCCGGCAGAACCCCTCCAGGCGCTCCACCATGACCCTGCCATACCAGGTTCTGTCAAAGACCGCGATATGCCCGGTCTTTGGCAGGCGGTTCCAGAAGCGCCACAGATAATGTCTCGCCTTCTCGTGCGGCTCGGGGCTTGCAATCGGGTGCACCTCGAACCCCCTCGGGTCGAGCGCCTCCGTGATCCGCTTGATATTGCCGCCCTTTCCCGCCGCATCCCATCCTTCGTATGCGATGATGACAGGCACCTTTTTGCGGTACAGCTTGTTGTGGAGATGTCCCAGCTTCTCCTGGAGCCGATCCAGCTCCACGCGGTACTCCTCCTGTGTGACAGCCCTGTCGAGATCGATCTCGTCAAGTTTCGGCATCTTTTCCAGCGGAAATACATTCTGCAGCAGGGGCACCGCCATCGCACTGTTCCTGAGCGCGGTGTCGATCCCGCTCACCAGCGTCTCCAGCACCTGCAGCTGTGCCCATTTCCTGCTCTTCGCATCGATGATGTACCACGGATCCGCGGGCGCGTTGGTGTCGTTCAGATAGCGGTCAAACACGGCGAGGCACTTGTCATAGTGACTGTTCTGCCAGCTGTCCTTCTCCCCCACGCGCCAGCTCGTATCCTTGTCGGATCTCAGCGCGTCGATCCTCTTTTTCTGCTCCTTGCGGCTGATCTGGAAAAAGAACTTCATCACAAGATAACCGTTGTCGGTCAGCTGGCGCTCAAACCGCCTGACACTCTCGATCTTTTTCTTGTAATCCTTTTCGTTCAGTGTACCGTCAAGACACGCCCCGGTCACTTCGTCCATCCAGCCGGAATCCAGAAACATGAACTTCCCTGCCTCCGGGATCTTGACAAAATAACGATAGAGAAAGGGCTTTCTCCGCTCCTCCTGCGTCGGCACATCCATCGCCGCGACCTTGAAAAAGCGCGGATCGATATTGCGGATCACCTTGCCCAGCACGCTCCCCTTCCCCGCTGTCCCCCAGCCTTCAAACAGCACCAGCACCGGCAGCCCGCGCTCCTTGATCATCATCTGCTGGCAGAAAAGCTTCTCGTTTGCCGCCTTCAACCGCTCCTCGAGTTCCTCTTTTTCCGGTCTGTGTGGTTTGTTCCAATTTTCCAGCATACGCCGTCCTCCTTCCTTAAACGGGAATCCAATCGAGCAGGGGAACGACCCTCTCCTCTACTCGCCGCGCGCCACCGTGCAGCTTAATTCCTCTGTACGGGACTGCGCAAAAATTTCATATTTCAGGTACGCCCTAATTCACCAGCAGCAGATAGATCATCGTCAGCCCCAAGCCCATGCAGAACATAAAAAGCCCAAACGACAGACTGCGCTCGATGATGCGAAGATTCTCAAAGAGATCCGTCCCCTTCATCGCAAGCTTATGCTCATAGTTTTTCGGCTCGTATCCCTCTTTTTGCATAATGGCATAATACAGCAGCCGCACGCGCTCCATGCCGGACCCGATGCGGTGCGTCACGCGGTTTCCCTCCGGCAGCTCATACGGCAGCGGCCTGTCTCTGTAGAGCGTCTTTCGCAGCAGGACGACCGCCGTATCCACAATGCTGTCCAAAATCCTTGAAATAATCCCCAAAACAAACGGCACCGCTGTGTAGAACACTGCCCTGTACACATATTTCTCCATGTCGATCCACGCCGGGAAGATATCATGGTAGCCCTCCGCCTTCCGCCCGGACGATATCCCCCTTAACATCAGCAGCCGCACCACGATAAAGTACACCGCCGCGCCCACCGCGATGGAGATCAGCGCGCCTGCTATATTCTTGAGTGAATAGTAACGGATATTTCCAAGCTGATCCTCCAGCAGATCGCTCAGTCCGAACTGCACAAGCCCGTATTTTGCAACCGGTCCTGCCACCAGATCCGGCAGCACTCCGATAAAGGGGATCGGTAGCGCACAGACTCCGATCGCCAATTTGCTCCCCGGCGCAGCATATTCTTTCTTTGCCTCATACGACTCCTGCACTTTCTTATCAGTGTTCTTTTCAACAAAAAGAACGACAAAAAGTTTGGTCATATAGGCGACCGTCAATCCGCCTGAAAACAGGAACAATACTTCAACTACCCTCATCATGGCAGATGTCGCCGCAAACACAGGCTGAATGGATGCTCTCTCCGCGAGAGCCAGCAGCGCGCCGTACTCAGCGATACTCTCATGCAGGAGCGTCTTGCTCACATACCCGTTCAGAAACGGGATCCCGCCGACACCTGCCGCCGCCAGCACAAATGTCACAAGCAGGAACGGTTTCCTGCGCCCAAAACCGCGCACCTGGTTCAGCTCGTAACTTCCCACCTGCGCAAAGATCACGCCCGCCGCCATAAAGAGTACAAGCTTCACCAGCGAATGGTTCAGCATATGGAGGAGCGTGCCGTTGACCGCCATGCTAAACGCCTTCGCGATCTCCGCGGCAGCTTCACCCTCAACGACCCACGTCCCTGTCCGAGCCGCGCCTGCCGCCATCAACAGATACTCCGCAAGCAGCGACTGCATACCCACGCCCGTCAATATAAAGCCGATCTGTGACATGGACGAGTACGCAAGCGTCGTCTTCAGATTGCCGCTCATCACCCCGCGGAGCCCGCCGAGTACCATCGTCACGATGCCGGTCATCAGGATAAACGCGCCCCAGCTGCCCTGCATCGGCAGCACGTCGAGCGTCACCAGCAGAATGCCGAAGATGCCCGTCTTGCTCAGGATCGCTGACAGGAGTGCCGTCGCGGGCGCAGGCGCCTCTGTGTAGGACAGCGGCAGCCACACATGCACCGGAAAAGCGCCCGCCTTAGCGCCGAATCCCACAAACATGCAGCCTGCTGCCACGTACAGCCATGTCATATCAGTTTTGCTGCCGCTGGTCATCATGACCACAGCACATTCGTACATTATGTCAAATGAGAGCGTACCAAGCCAGCTGTGCACGATGAAGATGCCCATCAGGATCGCCATGCCGCCGGCGACCGCGATGCCAAGATACGTCCCCGCCGCGTACAGCGCCTCCCTTGTCCGCCTGTGTGCCACCCACACAAACGACGTGAAGGACATGATCTCAAAGAAAAAGAACAGTGTAAATAAATCAGCAGCATAAAAGATACCCATTGTCGCACTGAGTGTCAGCAGATTGAACATGTCGTACTTTATGACATTCATGTCATTTTTCATATAGTTGTATGAAAACAGGGCTGTCACAAACCAGGAAAACGCAGTCAGCACACCAAAGATCCCACGAAAGCCCGAGTACATGAAATGAAGACCGAGCCCCCCCACACCGGGAACCTCGAAGACATCTATCGGTATCCCCCTAATATCACAGAGCATCAGATTGAGTGCCGCTGCTAGCTCTACCGCACTGGCAAAGATCATGATCAGTGCGCATACCTTTTTCTTATCCTTCATTCTCACATGCGAGATAAACCACACCAGAACACACATTACAAAAGGATAGAGCATCATCCAAAAACCATCCTTCATGATCAAAACACCCCCTTTCTATATCGATCCACACGCCACATGCCGAAAGAGATCTACAATCGGCGCATTGTACACACCGATCACAACCATCAGCACCACGAACAGAAACAGCGGCAGAAGCATGCGCCAGTCCGGGTCGCGGATCTCATCATGCAGATCTGCGCAGTCAAAATCATCCCCCGGAAAATATGCCCTGATCACGATACTCAACATATAGATCGCTGTCAGAAGCGCAGACACCAGAAGTCCGCCTACCCCCACAACTGCCAGAATATTGTCACTTGCAAATGCTGCCTTGGCAAGATGCCACTTTGACACAAAGCCGCACAGCCCCGGCACCCCCATCAGCGCAAGCGCAGAAACCGTAAAGATCCCAAAAACTTTGGGCATTTTTCTCGCCATTCCGTCGATCTCATGCACATAGTTGACATGCGCCTGCGTGATCATCGCTCCTGCACAGAAGAAGGAACAGATCTTCATCACACCGTGAAAAACCATGTGGCACAACGCACCCACCAGCCCAAGCGGTGTCATGATCAGGACGCCAAACAGTATATACGACAGGTTGGAGATCGTCGAGAACGCAAGCCTGCGCTTGATGTGCGTCTCCTTCACCGCCATGCTGCACCCGTATACGATCGTGAAAATGACAATGCACAGCAGCAGATACTGCGCCCATGTTTCCCGCAGAAAATCAGTTCCAAAACTGTAGTACGTCAGACGTATGATCGCAAACGCACCCGACTTTACGACCGCAACTGCGTGCAAAAGCGCTGTGACCGGTGTCGGCGCCACACCAGCCTGCGGCAGCCACGAATTGAACGGACAGACCGCCGCCTTGACACCAAATCCCATAAATGCAAGCACATAGATAAACAACAGTAAGTGCTTCTTATCCCCGATCTTCGACAGATTGAGCGCACCACCGTACACAAATGCGAGGCTGTCGCCGTACACCACCAGAAAGATCAGACCAATAAAGGAAAACGCCGCTCCGCCAAGCGAGTAGTAGAAATATTTCCGGCTCGCAAGCACCGCCTCCTTGGTGAGCGTATGCATCACCAGCGGAACCGTCACAAGTGTCAGCAACTCGTAAAAACAGTACATCGTCAGCATATTGCCTGACATCGCAATGCCCAGCGTCACCCCGTAGGTCGCTGTGTAAAACAGATAAAATATATTCTCATGAACGCGCCCGTTGTGCTCGTGCTCCATATAGGGAAACGAGTACAGTGTCGCAAGCGGCCAGAGCGTCGATACAAGTCCTGCAAAGACCATTCCCATGCCATCTAACTTGAGGGAAAAATCAAGCTTTGCACCGGCAAAATTGATCACTCTGATGAGCTCCGTCGATCCCTGACACAGCAGAACATACGTCAGAAGCGTATTGACCATCACATAGGCAAAAATATAACACTGTTTCTGCCTATTTTCCTTAAACTTCAAAAACTGCAACAGAACACCGCCCGCAAAGGGAAGCAGTATCACTGAAAGCATCAGACATAAAATCATCTCACGATCCCCCATTCATGCTTAGCCTACCAAATCCGTGATGTGCAAAAACACGCTTTAAAATAAATTTACAGTGATACCGTTCTGGATCAACTGGATCAAAGGCGTAGGAAACAGCCCAAGAACAAGTGTGATGGCAGCCAGTATCACGATCGGCACCAGCATCACAAGTCCGGGCTCCTTATAATCGCTTCGCACCGCATTGTAATCCGGCTCCATCAGGAATCCACGGATGCTGAGCGGAAGCAGATACCCCGCTGTCAGCAGAGCTGATACCAGGAGCGCAGCCGGTCCGATCCAGGAAAGTCCTGCGGTCCTGCTCTCCAGGCACCCCACCGCCAGATACCACTTGCTGATGACACCGCTTGTCGGCGGGATCCCGATCAATCCCAGAGATACGACCGTATAGGACCCAAAAAGGATTGGCATCTTTTTACCAAGACCCACAAAGTCATTGACCTTCGTCCTCCCCGTCGTGAAGATCAACGCCCCCGCTGTCATGAACAGTGCACTCTTGATAACCGCATGAAACACCACATGCAGCAGGCTTCCTGTCAACGCCGTCGCATTGAGCATTGAAAGCCCCAATAATATATAAGAAAGGTTCGATACCGTCGAGTAGGCGAGCCGCTTTTTCAGCACTTTTTCCTTGAAGGCAAGCGACGACCCCATCAGAAGCGTCACCACCGCAAGGACCGCCCACGCCGTCTGCACCCACGTCCCGCGCAGAAAATCCGCACCGACGCAGTAATACACTGTCCTTATGATCGCCAGTACGCCACCCTTTACGATGATACCGGACAAAAATGCCGAAGCAGGCGCAGGCGCCACAGGATGCGCCGTCGGCAGCCATGCGTGGAGCGGAAAACAGCCCGCCTTCACACCAAATCCGACGATCATCAGAAACACTGCGACAAGGCACATTTCTGTGTTTCCTGCCTGAACGACAGCATTCATATCAAATGCCCCGCCTGGCACAAACCCAGCTACGCCCCCCGCGGGGGCAAAGTCCTGCCACGGATACGGAACTGCAGCAGCAATCGCATATTTATATAAGCAATACAGACCAAAGAGCGCCATATAAGCGCCGCAAAACGAATAAAACAGATATTTTAAGCTCGCCATGACCGCCTCTCTTGAGCCGGAGTGGATCACGAGCGGCATAGAAGCAAGTGTCATTAACTCATAAAATAAATACAGCGTCACCAAATTCCCGGAAAAGCACAGCCCCATCAGCACGCCAAATGTAATCAGGTAAAAGCTGTAATAGCGCTTTTCATTTTTTTCATGTGACATATAGACAAAAGAAAAAAATCCAGCCATCAGGAACACCAGTACCACAATACCCGCAAATATCCTTCCGAGAGCATCAATCTCAAAAAACACCGGGATCCTGTCTACCAGCTGAAACAGCATCAGCTTATTTCCAGACACACCGCTGATCGCATACACCGCCAGAAGCGCGCACACGACAAATGACACGCCTGTCACTTTTAGGAGACCTGCCCTGTCTGCAAAAACCTTATCCGGCAGAAAAAGCAAGACTCCCCCCGCGATAATGGGCAGGATGATCGAAGCTAAAATCATGTAATTCATATACAAATCCTCCATTCCCATCTCATCCAAACATTGCCAGACCATCTGTGATCCAGTCGACGATCGGCTGGGAACAGCAGCCTAGTATCACATTGAGTATGATCATGCACAGCAGCGTGAGATTGTACAGCGGATGCTCTTTCAGGCTGATCATTGCCGCCTCGCCTGCCTGTGTCTTTTTGGTCTTTTTGCTCACCGGTGTGTACAGGCAGATCACCGTTTTCATAAAATAAATCGCATTGAGCACTGTGCTGACCGCCAGACAGATCAATGTCGGAAGCATCTTTGCCAGACTGTTCTGCACCGCTGCTTCCGCAAACTGCACTTTACTGATAAATCCTGAAAACAAAGGGATTCCGACCATAGAACATGCCCCGATCGTAAACGCGACCCCCGCCGCCGGATTGCGATAACCACTGCCCACCAGATCCTCAAACTTCTTGCTTTTTCCTGACGCGTCGGTCAGTCCCACACCTGCGATGAACAAAAGCGATTTCGTGGAGGCATGTGATAAAATATGAAAGATACTCGCCACGATCCCGATCGTCGTGCCAAGCCCCATCCCCATATAAATATAGCCGATCTGCGCCACTGAGGAAAAGGCGATCATACGGCGGATATCATTCTCCAGAATCGCGTTGACAGAGCCCATGATCATCCCAAAAAGCCCAAAAACAAACAAAATATTGACAATCTTCGAATCCACAATGATCTCAAATCCAACCACGCGGAAAAAAATCTTGATCAGCAGGAAAATGTATCCTTTTGACACCAGGCTTGACAAGATCGCGGCACTCGACGCCGTCGAGTACCCATACGCGTCCGGCAGCCACGTGTGAAACGGATAGAGCGCACTCTTGATGGCAAGCCCGACGACCACCATTCCGATCGAAGCGATCAGCGGGACATTGTAAATCCCCTGTGCGTAGACATACGCGACACTGTCCTTGATATTGCTCATCAGCAGATGTCCTGTGATATCATATAAAATGCAAAGCCCCATCAACAGCAGACCAGACCCCAGAGAAGCCATGATCATATAGCGCGTCGCCGCCTCGATCGTGCGCCCGTTCTGCGTGATCATAATCAGACCGCACGCACTGATGGTATTGATCTCCACAAAGACATATGCCGTAAAAAGGTCATTGGTATAGATCAGCGCAAGCAGCGAACTCAGCAGCAGATTGATCATAATGTAATACAGATTGATCTTGGTATCCTCGATCTCCGCGTCTATATGATCCTGTCCGCCTTTTAGAGAAAACAGCATGATGAGGCAGAAAAAGAGCGCCATGCCTGCCTCGAGCACCCCCGCCCTGATCTCATTTCCCCACGGTGCCGGAAAGTGTCCCATCATGAACGTGTACGGCTTGCCGACACCGAGCATATACACAAAAAGCACCGCCGACATGACCGTGATCACCACGAGGATAAAAGTATTCCACAAGCGCGCCGCTTTTTTGTTCATGATGGAGGTCAGCACACCTGAACCAAGTGACAATAAGATGCTAAAAAAAGGAAAATTCTGTATAAAATCCATCACCGATCCTCCTTTTTCATCATGGTCGAGATCTCATCCATGTCCAGTGTGTGATATCTTCTGTAAAGCCGGATCGTGAGCGAGAGCATCAGCGCCGTCACCGACACCGACACCACGATGCCCGTCAGCACCAGTCCGCTCGGCACCGGATTGATGTACGCCTCGACACTCGTGATATCGTCCACCACGATCGGTGCCATCCTCCCCGCGATAAATCCCTTCTCCGCCAGAAAGAGATATGTCGCTGTATCCATAATATTCAGACCGATGATCTTTTTGATCAGGTTTTTCTGCAAAAGCAGATTGGAAAACCCGATGCCGAACAGTATCATGGCAACGGCTTCCCCATAATTTGCAAGCAAATTTCCACCCATCTGACCAAACCCCCCTCTTTCTAAAATCCGCCCTTGCGGAACATTGCATAAAATGCATACATAGTACAGGCGACCACCAACCCGACGCAGATATTGAGCGGCAGGATCAAGCCCGAACTCAGAATGTCGCCCGGTGTGCCAAGCGGTATGCCCGTCTCAAGGTGATGCGCTCCGCAGTAAAAAGAATATGTCTTGGCCAGACAGTAAAACAAAAGTGACACAAAACAGATCCATTTATATGTCTTCTGTGTAAAGAAACGCTCGATCTTCTTAAACCCAAAGGCATTGACATACAAGATCAGCCCTGAACCGATGATCGCACCGCCTGAGAAGCCGCCGCCCGGCGACAAGTGCCCATTTAAAATGACATAAATCCCAAAAATAATGATCATCGGCACAAGAAAAAACGCCACTTTCTGCAGAATGATGTCATTTTTGGGCTCATAGAGGCGGTCATTTTCCTCCTCCTCTTTCCTCTTCGACCAGTTGTCCACACGCAGCAGGATCAGCACCGTGCACGTAGCGATAAAGAGTACATTTGACTCTCCGAGCGTATCAAAGGCACGATAATCCAGTATCATACCTGTGACGATATTGACTGCGCCCGTATCCTTCATGCCGTCTTCAATATACTTTCTCGCAACCTCATTGTTGTCAGGATTTGCCGCATTTCCAACCGGGGGCAGATAAGAGACCACATATAGAAGGATCGCGATCAGCGTAAATACAAAAACAACGGAGATCACACGGTAGATCTTCGAGAACGCCTGAAGCTTCCTGTTATGCTCGATATCATAGATATCCCTCTTGAGAATTGCCTCGTCGTGGATCCTCTGCTTCATGGTCGTGACATCTTCCTCAAAAGTTTTCTGGGGCCTTAGCTCCACCTTACCAATATAGGGATCTTTCTCGCCGCGATACCAGCGCTTGATCTTAAACGCTTTGGTTTTCCGATATTCTTCTTCTGACAGCAGACGGCTCATTTTGCTTCCCCCTTTTTATCCAATTCATCTTTGCGCGAATGTTTATCCTCTTTGTCCTCATCGATCGCTACGATCGCATGGATCTTCTTGAGCGTCACAAAAAATAAGATACTCGTGATGCCTGCACCCACCGCAGCCTCCGTGATGGCAAGATCCGGAGACTCCAGCAGGATCCAAATGATGGACATGATCAAACTATAGGACATAAAGATGATGATCGAGTTGAGCAGATTTCTCGAAAAAGTCACCGAGATCGCACACACGATCAAAAATATAAATAGCACAGCCTGAAATATTTTCATATACATACCTCCATTCCGGCGATTCAACCAGCCTGCAAGTCCTATTCCGGATCCGCCTTGTCCGCAGACTGGGATAAGCTGCTCAGATCGCACTCCCTGCCCAGCTCCTCGTTGGTAGCCACCTCGAAACGAGTCAGCATGTGGGATGCCACCGGGGACGCGAACCACAAAAATACGATCACCAGTATCATCTTGAGTGAGGTAAAATTAAGTCCGCACAGAACGATGAGCCCCAACATACTCAGCGAGATCCCCAGCGTATCCCCCATCGCAGCCGCATGCATTCGGTTGAGTACATACCGGAACTTAAACACGCCAAAAAGTTCTATTCCAAATACAATGATCCCACAGAGGATCAATGCGATCCCCGCGATAAACCTAATCCACAGCAGAACTGTCATGGTTCTCCTCCCTCTTCTTCTTGCGCTCAGCGTACACTCCCATATACACCTTCGTCAACAGTGTCACTGCCAGAAAAGAAATCATGGCATAGATGATGCAGATATCCACCAGATATCCCTCGTCCATCTTCACTGCCAGGATACCGATAATAACCATCGTCATTGTTCCCATCATGTTGATCGCCACGATGCGGTCCGCGATCCTAGGACCTTTGACGGCGCGGATCAGACACATCAATACCATGACTGCCAATATGATCGGAAAGATTGTCATGGCGATCCCAAACGCTGTCTCCAGCGCTATATTTCCACTGTTCATACTTTTAAACCCTCCTACGACATTCCCTGACCTTCAATCTTCTCCAGGATCTTTACGAACACAGACGACTCGATTCCTTCCGCCAGCGTCCTGTCAAGGCAGTGAACGATAAACTTGTCCCCTTCCACCGCAACAGTGATCGTTCCGGGCGTGAGTGTGATCGAGTTGGCGAGCAGAAACCTTGAAGTATCATTCTTGAAATGTGTCTCAAACTCGATCAGCGCAGGCTCCACAACCCTGCCGGCAGAGCAGATCAGCTTCATCGTCGCATAATTGGCTATGATGATCTCCCTGAGCAGGTGATACAGGTACTGCAGCACATAACCACCCTTTTTCAGGTATTCCATTTCACGTCTCGGACTGAAATCCATAAACTCACAGATAAACCAATACAGCGCCGCAGAGATCACCACCCCGAAGATTACGATCTCTGTCGTGATACGCCCGTTAAAGATGATCCACAACAGAAAAAATATGACGTACATCACCCAAACCTCCTTTTTTCATCCTGCAATTCCCTCGGTAAGACCTCCAATATCTACATTTTTACCGATAGATAATATACTTATAAATCGGATTCCCCATCGCTGAAAACTTTTCCTCATATTCGGTCATGATGTTTCCCGCCGACATCTCTTTGTCGTGATGCAGATCGCGCGTCACCGCCTCGAACTTCCACCCCGCAGGTTTGACCTCCTCCAGCGCGAAATCAAACAGATCCACATTGTCCGTCTTGAACTCGATCCGACCATCTGCCGCTAATATCTCATGATACCGTGCCAGAAACTGCCGTGACGGAAGCCGTCTTTTGGCATGTCTGTCCTTCGGCCACGGGTCCGAGAAATTTAGATAGATCTTGGCAACCTCTCCCCTGTCAAACACCTCGCAGATCTCCTCGGCTTCCATTCGGATCAGCCTCAGATTGGGGAGTTCGTGCGCCTCCATCTTTTGTACTGCACGCAAAAGAACCGTCGAATACTTCTCGATCCCTATATGATTGATCTCTGGATTTGCCTCCGCCAGATCCATCATAAAACGGCCCTTTCCCATACCGATCTCAATATGGATCGGATGGTCGTTGCCAAACACTTCATTCCATTTTCCCTTCTGCGCGGCAGGATCATGCACCACAAAACGGCTCCCTGCTATGACCTCCCGCGAACCAGTTACATTCCTAAGTCTCACTTGTTTACTCCTTATTCTGTCATCCTGCATGACTGTTCTCGTTATCATTTTACACCCTGCATATATATTTGTATATTATTAATTTTACCAAAAATTTATAAAATTCATATTTTTTGCGCAATTGTATACAACTATTATTTTGTTGTTTACATATCACAGCAGGCCGCCCTGCATCAAATGATGAAAAAATGACAGCATCAGATACCTGTTTCAAATCAAATGGAATTATATATGCGTTTGTGATAAGATAATGATACCGAATGGATTTGAAATACGAAAGGATTGATAACAATGAAGCATAAAAGACTGAACAGAGACGGCTGGGGTTTCCAGTACTATCCCTATTACCAGATGCGGATCGATCATGAGCTGTTCCATGGGACCGCCTGCCTGATCCGATTGACGGACGGTGAAGAAAACTACTGGGAAACGCCGAAAGCCGGAGGGCGATGTAAAGATCGACGACCGCGACGAGCTGGATGACGCGTACCAGTCAGGGGAACTCACCAGGGAGCAGTACGATGCCGCCCTGAATGAATGCGATCTGATCCTCCGCGATCTGTGTGCTGATATCCCCAAGACGGATGCCTGGTGCGCAGCTGTCAGACAGATCGTCGAAGATCAGGCTGCCGTCACTCATACTTTTTCCCCACAACATAGACCGGAATAAATATACCGCCGAGCGTGACGGGAAGCACAAAGATGAACTCCCAAAACCACATTTCCGACAAAAAAGACACCAGGAACGCATTTACCAGCGGATACACCGTCATGCAAACGATCGCCCAGATGCGCCCTGTGTTCAGAATATGCTGCCAGTTCCTGTTGTTGAACGCCAGACCGGGGAAACTCATCTCAAACCACATATCGCTGTATACGCAGATACGGTTTTCGTCGTAGTACGACGGCAGTTTCATGACCGCCAAAAAGCAGTAATACGCCCCAAACATAACGCTTAACCCTGTGATCAAAAACAGCCCTGTCGTCGCATAGCCCTGCAGCAGACTGACAATCAACTCGATACAGCATACGATCAGAGAAAGGACATAGATCCTCCCCCATTTGTTTTTGACCTGATACACCCTGACAGGTTTCTGCTCCGGATAAGAGATTGCCGTCTTTACCACACTCTCCACCAGCTCGGAATCCATCTCATCCGCCTGCTCCATGCGCTGGCACATCAAAAGCTCTGTCACCGTGATACCAAACAGATCCGCGATCGGGATCAGCAGGGCTGTATCAGGAATGCTGACGCCTGTCTCCCATTTGCTGACAGCCTTGTCGGAAATGAAGAGCTGCTGCGCGAGCTCTTTCTGCGTGAGCCCCTTCTCTTTGCGGAGCGATGCGACAAACGCCCCAAACTTTTGTTTGTCAATCTCATACATAACTGTTAATCCTCCTTGCCGCCTCAAATAGAAATGAAAAACGCAGTCTTTTGCGTTTTTCCTGTCATCTCGTTATCATTTTACTGTGTGAACCTGCTAAATGCAATCGATTGACAGTAGAGTGCCGTAAAATGGCGGCTTCCGCTCGATGAAGGCGTAAACAGCAACAGTTTTTGCACACCAAATGCTTTTTCTCCGTGGCGGATCCTGTTGCGTACAGGCAGTTGATATGATATACTGAGGACACAAACGGGAAAGGAAGCATACTTTATTGGAAATACAAGACAA
>CAJUQU010000068.1 GCA_910588595.1 uncultured Lachnospiraceae bacterium
TTCTTAATGACAAGTCCGCAGAGGAGATTTGGGAAAAGAACCCTGTGTCCCTGGGTAAAAGATCAAAATCAAAGTGGCTCGCCTATTTCATTGCAATGCGGGCAAGGCCGTTTGATGATTGGGCAAAAATGCAATTAGCGGATCATCCAGATGCTATTGTGCTGCATATTGGATGTGGCTTAGACAGCCGCATAAAACGAATTAACGGATATGATTATCCCTGGTATGATATTGATTTTCCGGATGTAATCACTGAACGCTGTCGTTTTTTTGCCGAGAGTGGGAACTATAAGATGCTTTCTGGAGATGCATCGTCTTTGGAGTGGCTATCAGGGATTAATTTAGACGGCACTGCTGTGATAATCATGGAAGGAGTCAGCATGTATCTTGCACCGGATACCTTAAAAGGTTTATTTGCAGCAGTGACACATCATTTTTCGGGTATACATTTGTTGATGGATGTTTACACAAAATTTGGCGTGAAGATGTCTAAGATAAAGAATCCCATAAAAGAGGTTGGTGCAGCACAAGTATATGGGATGGATATGCCGGATATATTTGACACATGTGGGTTCAATTACATCCGCGAACATTCTATGACACCGCCCAAATTAGTAAACGAGCTGCAGGGATTTGAGCAGTTTGTTTTTAGGAAGCTCTATGGGGGAAATTTAACAAGGAAGATATATCGGTTATATGAGTATCAAAAGGGATGAGGTTTTAAAAAGAGGTGGAAACAAATGCAAAAGAAACTAATTCTGGTTACTTCGCCGCCGGCAAGCGGCAAAACATATATTTCAAAACTGTTGGCAAAGCGGTTGAAGCATGTAGTATATTTGGACAAGGATACCCTTATTACACTGTCAAAGCATATATTTGCAGTGGCCGGACAGCCGTTTGACCGAAGCAGCGATTTCTTTGAACAGCACATCAGGAATCCGGAATATGATTGTATCGTGGCGTTGGCACTGGAAGCTTTGGATTATGAAGATATTGTACTCATAAATGCTCCCTTTACCAGAGAAATCAGGGATATGGAGTATATTTTGAATCTGAAAGATAAACTAAGTGAAAAAAATGCCAATCTTGTAGTTGTCTGGGTGGAGACGTCCCCGGAAGTTGTGCATAAGCGTATGATCCTCAGAAATTCGGAGCGCGATACATGGAAGCTGGCGCACTGGGACGAGTACCTTGCGGAATGTAATTTTAATATTCCGTCTAATTTGGATGATCCGAAGATCAAGGACGATCTTCTAATCATAAAGAATGATAACCAGCATGAACTGGAGGCTTCTATGAAAGAAGTGCTGGACATTCTGGAAGACAATGTATGATGGAGGGAGGTGTGCAAAATGGTAATTGGCAGAGTTTCACGCAGCATGGAGGCTTTGGCTACAGCGGTTAATCCTCATAAAGAAGCAGTGGAGCTGGCGGAACAGCAGATGGATGAGCTTGCGGATGACCTTGTTCGAGATACCTATGAAACAACAATGAAGCCGGATGATTATGTTTATCCGAGTGAGAATTATAATGATATTATGAAAGTCAATGCTGGAGAACATTCTTCATCATCGAACAATAACCGACAGCCTCAATAAAAGTCTGATTGCAGAGGTGCTTGGGAAATACTTTGCAATAGATGTGTGAAAGCAATACGGAAGATGCAGTATTTTTAGTATAATCCGCGCTAAATACCTTAATATTCTGTGCAAAACAGTAAGGTATTTAACGTGGATTATATTTTTTTATAAAATTTTGGCAACTTTTGCTGTGGTTATATGGGGTAATATCTTGCGTATTTATAGTAAAAGTTTACAAATACACTTGACAACACTTCTCTGAACTGACAGGCGGCAAGGGCGTGACTTTTGCCACGGGCACACCGATCAGCAACAGCATGACGGAGCTTTACACCAATATGCGTTATCTCCAGTATGGCACGTTACAGAAACTTGGGCTAGGGCATTTTGACAGTTGGGCATCTTCCTTTGGCGAAACGCAGACAGCGATAGAACTGGCCCCAGAGGGAACCGGCTACCGGGCAAAGACAAGGTTCGCAAAGTTTTTCAATCTGCCGGAACTGATTGCGCTTTTTAAGGAGAGCGCCGACATTCAGACACCGGATATGCTAAAGCTGCCTGTGCCGGAAGCAGAGTATGAAAACGTGGTGTTAAAGCCGAGCGAATACCAACAGGATATGGTGGCTTCTCTTGCAGAGCGTGCCGAGAAAGTGCGTGACCGCAGGGTGGATGCATCGGTCGATAATATGCTGAAAATCACGAATGACGGGAGGAAGCTGGCTCTGGATCAGCGCCTTATCAATGATATGCTGCCGGACAATGAAACTTCCAAAGCGGCAACCTGTGTCGGAAAGGCATTTGAGATATGGGAGCAGACAAAGGAGCAGAAGTCCACACAATTAATTTTTTGCGATTTATCGACACCGAAAGGAGATGGTACTTTTAATGTCTATGAGGATATAAAAAATAAACTGGTGGAGAAAGGAGTGCCGCCGGAAGAAATAGCATTTATACATGAAGCGAATACGGAAACAAGGAAAGCGGAGCTGTTTGGCAAGGTAAGAAGCGGGCAGGTTCGTTTTTTATTGGGTTCAACGCAGAAAATGGGCGCAGGAACCAACGTGCAGGACAGGCTGATTGCCTTACATCATCTCGATGTGCCGTGGCGTCCGTCTGAAGAAGGACGTGCTAGGCGATACATTAACAAATCAAGAAAATTCAAGGCATTCCGCAATTCAGTTAAAAAGAAATAATGTGCATTTATAATACGCACATAGTATGCAGGCATGATATTGCCCAAAATTCGATTGATTTAACAGTAATTTCGGGGTATAATAATTTTAAGGTCATATACCTTTTGGGAATGGCTTTTGCATTTCCTGCAAATGAATAAAAAGGAGGTTATGGCTGTGGATATATCAATAAACACTGAAATAAAAAATGTGGTGTCTGCAACGGACAAAGATGCCCAATATGATGCAAAAGCAAAATGTCTGTTGGGAAATAAAATCATTTTGGCACATATTCTGGTAAAGACCGTTGATGAATTCCGTGGAATGAATCCGAAAGACGTGGTATCCTATATTGAGGGAGAACCGTTTATCAGCGTGGTTCCGGTAGAGCCGGGGCTGACAAATACCGAAAAGGAGAAAGACGGGCAGAGGATTGTCGGCATGAATACGGAGAATGCGGAGATTAACGAAGGGCTTATTCGGTTTGACATTATTTTTTATGTACGGATGAAAGACGGCATCACACAGGTTATCGTGAATTTAGAGGCGCAGAAAGATGAGCCGACAGGCTACCATATTCTTAACAGGGCAGTTTTTTATGTAAGCCGCCTCGTTTCCTCGCAGAAAGAACGTGATTTTGTCAAGACAAACTATAATGACATCAAGCGTGTTTTCTCCATTTGGGTATGTATGAACATGGACGAAAACAGCATGGCTTATGTGCATCTGACAAAAGATGATTTAGTTGGTTCTTATCCGTGGCAAGGCGGGCTTGACCTGTTGAATATTATCCTGATTGGTATATCAAATGAACTTCCGAAGCATGATGATAAGTATGAACTTCATCGTCTGTTGAGTACACTGTTGTCAATAGAGTTGTCTGTTGATGAAAAATTAGGAATTATGGAGAAAGAGTACAGTATTCCGTTAGATGATAGAATAAGAAAGGATGTGAGTGCCATGTGTAATCTTTCGCAGGGAATTAGAGAAAGAGGCGGAGCAGAAAGAGAAGAAAAAATTATTTTAAATATGCACATGAAAGGCTATACATTAGAACAGATAGCAGAATGTGTGGAAAAGACAATTGATGAAGTAGAGGCTGTCATTGAGAAAAGAGAACCTGTACTGGCATAATCCGCTGACTGAATAAAATCATTAAAGCAGTGAACAAAGTTTTATTGAAAAACAGTCCACTGCTTTTTCTGTTTTCAAGAGGAAAGACAGTCATTTCTATTTTTTCCGTCCCTTGCGGAAAAGTCTTGCTTCGGATTTATAACGTCCTGAACGTTGAAACAATGCACGCATCGTCTGTATTTCCTCACTGGACAGTGAACTTAACGGAAGGCGTATTTCCTTGCAGAAATAATACATCAGCAAATCCAACAGATTGCCGTTATAATTGTTTATATCATCAAAGGTTTCATTAATTTTGTCAGTGATATTAATGTCAGCAGCATTTTCCGTATCTTTCTTGTGACGGGCACGGATGTCACTAATGACAGCTTTCAAATCATTCTGTATGATGTTCAGAAAATAATCATCATCTTCTATATGGGAAGCATCTAACAGCTTCATGTAATAATCACCATTGTCCGGATGAAACTGTTCAGACAGCCGCTGCCTTACAGCGTCTAGTGCAGAATTGATGGTCTGTATCTGAAGGTTGATAAGTCCGTCAACATAGATTTCCAAATCAGTCATTAGCTTTGAAAATTCCGGATGCGTGGCAAGTTCACAGAGCAAGCGGTTATTGATGTGACCGGATTGCAAAAGTTCTGCCATAGCATCATCAATTTTAAGTTCCTGAATCCCGATGCTGTGGTATTTTATGTTTTCAGTCAGTCCGAGCAGATAATCAGTGGAAACACCATAGTATTCTGCCAGTTTTACAATGACAGTATGGGGAATGTCTTTCAGCTCATCTGTTTCATAGGAATTAAGTGCAGTTTTGGAAATTCTCGTTTCCGCTGCGAGCTGTTCAAGGGTAAGACTGCGTTCTACCCTTAAATCTTTTAGTTTTTCCTGTATTGTTAATTTCGTTTTCATAAGTTCTCCCTTTAAATAAGTGAATACTGCGAATAGTGGTTTTCTGAATCCAGTATACTACAAGATTTCCGTAATCGCGGAATTTTTTCTTTTTTTGGAGTTTTTCCCGATTTACGGATATACGGAAGACAGGTCAATAACGTGCCATAATAAACACATTCCATGAGGAAAAGAAAACTGAATGACCGTCCATATTACTGTTACTGTTTCGGGGAAGCAGGCGAAGACGAGTCCGCCGAAAAGGAATGGCTGGCATATAACCAGCTATCGCTGGCGGGCGTAAAATGCGAGCCTGCCAAGAGCAGAAAACGACACAGCGCCGAAAAGGGTTGCCTGTCAGGAAGGTAGTAATGACCATATTGGTCGGGGGAGAACGGCAGAATAAAAATAAGATTAAGGAGAAAATGAATGGAGCGTAATTATCTTACGGCAGATACAGAGATGCCGCCGAGTATGCCATATCCAAGATTTTTGGCAGACATGAAAATCAGCAGTACCGCAAAATTGCTTTATGTCCGGCTGCTGGATAAAACAGTCAATGAAAAAGAAGAGGATGATAAAGGATATCTTTACACAAGATTTCCAATAAGTGAACAGATGGCTGTATTATCCAAGAGCGACGCTGCTGTAAAAAGGGCTTTACTGGAATTGGAGCAGGCAGGACTTTTAGAAAGAAAAAGGCAGGGACGCGGCAGACCGAATAAGCTTTACATTCTTGCATGAGGAGGGCATATGAGAACAACAATTGAAGAAAAAAGAATATTAGTCGTTTTTGGGTGTGGAAATTACCAGAATACTATAAAAAGGTTATGTTTGGTAGCGGCTTTAACGCCGGATGCAGAAGTAAAGGCATTGTTTTATCGGTTGGCAATGCGGCTGTCAGAGGAGATGGCAGAGAAGGACTATTTCGTTTTCATCAACAGTATTCGTATGGAAATAGAGATATATGATTTTGCTGTACGGGTGTTAAAAAGCCATATTATGGAGGTATGACATGGAAGGGCGGAAGTTTTACGGGTATATGAGATGCAGCAGCAGGGAGCAGAACGAGGACAGACAGTTGATTGCACTGAAAGAAATGGGGGTGCCGGAAAAGCAGATTTATATGGACAAACAATCGGGAAAGGACTTTAACAGACCACAGTATAAACGATTATTGCGCAAATTGGATAACAATTCTGTCCTGTTTGTGAAGTCTATTGACCGCTTGGGTAGGAATTATGCAGATTTAAACGAACAGTGGCGGATTATTACAAAAGAAAAGGGTGCGGATATAGTTGTGATTGATATGCCAATCCTTGATACCAGACGGGATAAGAACCTTTTAGGTACATTTATCAGCGACATAGTGCTTGCGCTGTTGAGTTATGTTGCGGAAAACGAACGCATCAATATCAAACAGAGACAGGCAGAGGGGATTGCTGCCGCTAAAGCAAGGGGAGTTAAGTTTGGCAGACCACCAGTTCCATTACCTGACAACTTTTACGAGGTACATAAACAATGGAGGGATAAGAAACTGACCTTGAAACAGGCAGCAAGAACCTGCAACTTGGCAACAAGTACATTCTTTGATAAAGCAAGAGAATTTGAAAAGGGGTAATTTTCGATTTTTACCTTAAAACCGAAAGAGTATACTTAAACGGTTTACGCTCAAGTACGTTATTTGTATGAAATTTTAACCAAAAATATACTGTTTGTCAATATATTTCGATATAATTCACATAATTTTTTCGGCATTATGGACGACACGGAAAAGTATACTTTTCCGGATTTTTGGAAAACACAATACACAATTTAAAAGAAGGAGAAACAGAAATGAGAAAAAAAGTAATAAACATGGCAATCATGGCGGTAGCATCTGTCCCGTTGCTTATGGCGTGCGGCAATACGGCGGAACCAGCGGCGAACAATGCGGTTATCAGCACTGCCGTAGTCGAGAATACGCCCACTGAAGTCCCACAGGAGGAAACCGAATCCGTGTGTGCGCATGAATGGAAAGAAGCGACTTTTTCCGAGCCTAAGACCTGTACGGTATGCGGGGAAACGGAAGGGGAGCCAAAACAGACATATTTTGAGGAGCATGGTGCGCTGGTGAAGGATGCGCCGGTGGACTGTACGGTGGATATGGTCATTCGTGATCGGTATCATCCGGAGCAGCAGATGGTAACAGATGACACATGGCAGCAGCTTGACTGTTACAGTGAACCGGCAGAAGAGGACGGATATCTGCTTGTGCATCTTGAATTGCTTGGAACTTATCAGTGTTATTATGACAGCGCCAAGAATATTGAATATGGTGCTGGGAATTTAATGATGAATTGCTATGATTGGTATACAGGGCGCCAGTTTCCATACAAGGATTTAGAAGGGGATGATGCCGCAGAATATACTACTATGATAGATGTTGACGGTGTATCCTACGATGTGTCCTATACAATGGATTCCAAATGGGAATTTGGTGACTGGATTGCTGATGCAAGCGGAGATCAGTATATAGATTGCTTTGACTATCTTACATATATCTTCAAGATCCCCGAGGGCTACGACGGTCTCGTGTTTGCGGCAATTCCCTATCCCGAATACCATGAGGAGGATTGGGATTACGAGAATACTGATGAAGGCGAAAAATACGCCTTTGACGACGAATATGTAGAAGGTACCGTATTTTTCCGCTTCAACAAAGAGGGGCTGGCGCCGCTACGTCAGGCTGAGGAGGAGTCAGCTCCACAATGACAGTCCGCAGGATGTTATTTCCCTTGCAAAAAGGCTTTTTCTATACTATATACAAAAGGAGTAAGTAAGATGAATCAATTGGATTTCAGCATGAGAGGAAGGATTATTGAAAAATGCAGGGAGGCTGGGGAACTGGCTGACGCACTGTATCATGATGACAACAGACATGATGTTGTGCGTGAGCAGGCTTACAGCATTAAAAAACGGAGCAAGGTGATTGAAGAAAACTGCAGCGTGGAACGGTATCACCTTTATTTCAACGGAAAGGTTGGCGTAGGGAAGTCAACTGCTATCTGTTATCTGACCGGTCTGATTGACAAAAACTGTTTTGCAGGCGGGAATATTAATGATCTGCCGCTGCTTAAGACTGCCAGCGGCAGGACAACAGTATGTGAGACAAGGATACTGTATACGGAAGAACAAAGCAGGATTGTTATTACAAAGATGCCTGGGAATGCATTCGGGGAGTATGTGAAAGAATTTCGGGATAAAATATATGACCCGAAAGTGGAGGTGCCCACTGAAATCATTCGCCTGATCAGCAATATGTCAGGCTATCCTTATAAGAACGGTAAACTGCAAACGGAAGAAGCAGACATTTTAGGTTATTTGGAACAGTCAGGCGCGCAGAGCCTTGAATGCACGAAGGAAAATCTTTTGGACACAATCAGCCGGAATATCAATTACGACGGCAGGGAAAAGACGGAATTTGTGTTTTCAGAAGGAAGATTTGAAGACTGGCTGAAAAAATACATGCAGGAACTAAATGACGGAAAAATACCGGACGCACCATTTCCAGAGAAAATTTCAATCTGTGTCAACAGAAGGGATTTTGAAGCGGGTATTCCGGAATACATCTCTTCGATTGTAGATACGAGGGGCATTGACGGCAATTCAGATTCGATAAGGGAAGATATTACAGAATCTGTCATCAGGAAAGATGTAATTTCAATCATGTGTGAGGAGATAGCGTCCTTTGGCGCAAATGCACATAAGCAGTTAAGGCATTCCATTTCAAAAGGCGGGAATGACATATTGCTGCGGCTGTTTTTGCTGGGGCTGGGTAAAGCAAATGAAATAGAAAATGTGAACGGCGCCGTTGATTATGAGCAGGGAATTGAGAGTAAACGCAATGAAGCTATACAGAAGATGGAAGAGGGAAAGATTCCCATACTTGAGGGGCATATTGACTGCCGTAATGTCAGGTTAGGCATCAAATATACCAGCGACAATGAAATACTGAGTGTGGATGAGGCGGTCTGCCAACAGAAACGTGAGGGATTTTGGGAATGGCTGGAAACAGGGCTGAAAGAAATGTATTCAAAATATTTTGCGGAAACGGAAGAACTGCTCCATAGTTTGAAATGCTTGGAAAAAAAACAGGTTTCGGAGGAAATCATTTCCAAATGTGCAGAATACAGGGAGGCTGCGAAAAAATTCAACATCAAACAGGTGGATTTAGGGGAAGATTTTAAAGGGAAAATTACACAAGTGATGCGGCAGAGCCATGCAGGCGTTGTCAGGGGATGTGTCAACCGAAGCGGAAGCTATATCAGTCTTGACTTATATACAATAAGCATTTTGGCAGGCGGTGAAGAATTTGCCAAGAAATGTGATACAGGGAGAGACGTACTGCTTGCGAGGCTGGAGGAAATTTTTGATCCGGAGGACGAAATAGAGAAAATATATCTGGATACGGCGCGGCGTGAAATTAATAACAGTTATCGAAAATATTACAATGATAGCTGTGTGCACTATAAAAATTGTTTTTCTGTTTGCATAGGCGAAAACAGCATATGGGACAGGCTGAAAAGCTACTGGGGTGATGGTTGCGGCAGATATAAGGAACGTGTGATTGGAGAAATCATCGAGGAGCTGGAAAGACAGGACATTGCGGGAAAACTGGTCCAAAAGGACTTTAGCGCATATTACAAAGACGATATTGGTACAATTTTGGATGTTTCCTAAATTAAGGTTTTACGTCACTATGAACGGCTCCGCTCCGTGAATAGTAACTTTTTTATATGCAGGGGCATCAATTAGCAAAATATAAAAACTTGTGTGTCGTATTTAGAATGTGGTAAGATATGAAAGGAAAGGCGTGCAGGGTTTAACAACTCCGGACAAGAGGAAATTACAAAAACATAGCGGGGAAATGATGGAGCATTTGGGAGAAATCTTGAATGCTTTTTTCATAGTAAATATACAGCGTAACAGGCAGGAAGGAGAAAGAATTAGATTGCAGAAATTGAAATGAATAAAAAGAACTTTCCAAGCTGTGGCAGATTAAAAATGTCACAGCTTTTTTGCACAACATGATGGGCAAAAACCGCATAAGCGTTAGCTGATGCGGAGGGGAGTACAGAGGGCGCAAGCCCTTTGTGCAAGGGTACAGGGAATGCAATATCCCTGTGCAGGTCAAGGGCGGCAGCCATTGCCCAGTGAAGTGATGCCTGCGTCACTTCGTACTGGGTATTGCCTGACGCTGAAATCGGCAGGACTGGCAGCAAAGCTGCCTTTCTCCCAAGCTCCGCTTTGGGAGAAAATGAAGGGAAATGCCCTGTCCCCTGCGGGCAGAGGGGACAGGCTTTTCCCGTTGGAGGGACACTGGAAAGAAAGGGGGAAGATTGCGATTGAATGAAACTGACAAGGCATAACGGCAGAGTCGGAAAAAACGGCGCTTACAATCCCAAGCATAATGACCGCAGATTTGATATTGAAAACAGCGAGCATATAGATGCGGACAGGGCAAATCAAAATATTTACTGGGACTGTTACACTGGATTTTCATCTGCAAAAATAAGGGAACATGACAAAGAAAATGATTATTCATTTGAAAAGATTGAACAGCTTTATTATTTTGAACATTACGCAGACCATATACAGGCACAGAATGAACGGAACGAAAAAACAAGACACACCGAGCGCAACAGAACGGTGACGGATTTACTCACAAATAACAAAACGTGTCCCGAAGAAAGTATTTATCAAATCGGAACGATTGATGAATCCGTATCGGGTGAACTGTTAGCCAAGATTGCAATAGAATTTTTTGCAGAGATGGAAGAAAAATTCGGCTCTCATGTACACATATTGGATTGGGCGCTACATCTTGACGAAGGCACTCCGCATATCCATGAAAGGCACGTCTTTGACTGTGAAAATAAATACGGAGAATTGTGCCCCCAGCAGGAGAAGGCACTTGAAGAATTGGGCATACCATTACCCAATCCCGACAGGAAAAAAGGCAGGAACAATAACCGTAAGCAGACCTTTGATGCGGAATGCCGGAAGATGCTTTTCCGTATCTGTGCAAAGCATAATCTCCACTTGCAGATTGAGCCGACTTATGGCGGCAGGGGATATTTGGAGAAACAGGATTTTATCATTGAAAAACAGAAAGAAACAATCTCTGTGCAGAGGGAAATCCTTACCCAGACTGACAAAGCCATAGAAGAACAGGAGAAGAAAATCCAAAATGCAGAAAATGTTTTATCACAAAGGGAAAAAGTGATTGAAAAACAGGATGTGCTTATTGCGGAGAAAAATGCCGCAATCATGGAAAAACATTCTGCGCTTGAAGCAGTCACAATGCAGCTTGCGGACATGGAAACGCTGGTTGATGAGGTGGCAGGACAGGCATATGAAAAAGCCTGTGAAGTCGTTACCGATACCGTCCGACAGCAGACACAGAAAGAGGACATAAAAATCCTTGATGATTATTCAAAATGGCTGTCCGCACCAGAACGCACCGCCGATAAAAAACTGCGGGATTATGCTGTAAGGCGTTTGGAAACATTAAAAGAAAAATTCATGAAATCCGCAAATGGGATTATGGGGAAGGTTACGAAATCCTTTCAGGAACCTGAACGGAAGCAGGAAAATCTCGAACAGGTAAAAACAACAGCAAGAATATCCCTCAAGGCACAGCTTAGTGCCAATAAGAAATGTGTTGATGATTACAAATCACAGCATTACGGAACAAACACAAAACAAGCCAAAAAAGATGAACAGTCTTTATAAATGGCAGATTTACGCAGTGTTAATCGCTGCGTTTACACAGCGTCAGGGCAATTATAAACCTACAAGGGGAAACTATACCCTTTGCAGGCTTTATAGTTGCCCTGTTTTTTTATGCAGATTCATCTTTCTGTACAGAGAGATAAATCGGATTGTGATATTGTTGGCGGGAAAATGACCGCAGAAAGGGTAAGGATAATTTTATGGTCGAAAATAGAGAGGAAAAAAGCAATAAAAAAGAAACAGGTGGGAAAGGTAGGAAAGAGCCGGTGAAAATCGTTGTAAAGCCTGTTTATGTCGGGAAACAGGAAATGACAGAGGTATTCGGCAGCGTTGCGCTTGATAATATCAGACGGAAAATGCAGGGGAGCTAAAAGCAGAAATTTCCACGAATATTACAGAAAATATAGAAAAACAGCGGAAATTCAACAAAAATCAGCTTGAAAGGTGGCGGGTAAAACGGTATAATGGACTTAACTGAATAGCGGAATGCCTTGTCACGAATGGAGGTATTATTTATGGCAGGGCAGACCACAACAAAAACATACAATGCAGCCCTTTATTGCAGGTTATCAAGGGACGACGGGAACGTGCAGGAAAGCTCAAGCATACAGACGCAGAAGGAAATGCTCATGCGTTATGCAAGGGAAAACGGCATCAGCAACACATCATTCTATGTGGACGACGGGTACAGCGGGACAAATTACAACCGTCCTGACTTTCAGAGAATGCTGTCAGACATTGAAAGCGGAAAAATCAACTGTGTAATCACAAAAGACCTTTCCAGACTGGGGAGGAATTACCTTGAAACGGGAGTTTTCATTGAGGTATATTTCCCTGAACATAATGTACGCTACATTGCAGTGAATGACGTGGTGGACACCGACGAGCAGGAGTCAGCAGATTTTACGCCTTTCCGCAACATCATCAATGAACTTTATGCGAAGGACACTTCAAAGAAAGTCAAAAGTGCCAAACGTGCGAGGGTGATGAGCGGGATGTATGTAGCCACATCAGCCCCGTATGGCTATCAGAAGGACAAAGAGGACAGGCATCGTTTAGTTATAGACGAGCGTTACGCACCGACAGTCAGAATGATATTTGACCTTGCAAAAGAGGGGAAAGGCATTTCCGCAATCCGCAGTCACATCAACATGCTGCATATTTTAAGACCGTCGGCGGTCAATCCAAACGGATATGAAAGGCATTTCGACGGTGAGGACGATGCAAGGCGTTATGAGTGGAGCAACAACAGTATCAGGGGCATACTCCGGAATCCAGTGTACGCGGGTCATCTTGTCATGGGCAAGCGTGTATCGCCGTCATTCAAAAGCCACAAGAGCAGGTGCGTACTTCCTGAAAATTATACAGTAGTCAAAGATGTGCATGAGCCGATTGTCGATCCGGCAGACTTTGAACTGGTGCAGAGGTTAATCACAAGCAGGAGGAACGCACAGACCAAGAAAAAGCCTTTTGAGAATATCTTTGCAGGGCTGGTCAAATGTGAGGACTGCGGCTATGCCATGACGCTTTCCAAAGCGCACAGAAGCCCGAAGGAAGAACTGATTGACGAATACGGTTATATGTGCAACAACTACAAGACATTTGGAAAATCAGCCGACACAAGCCATTGGATAGAGGCGAGGGCGTTATATGAGAGTGTCCTTGCAGACATTCAGAAACACGCTGATGAAGCGCTGCGGGATAATTCGTCAATGGTGGATAAGCTGTTAAAAAAGGCTGGCAGGGCGGAAACTGACAGACGGAAAGCATTGGAGAAAGAATTAAAACAGTGCAAAGCAAGATTATCGGAAGTGGATAAGCTGTTCCAGTCACTCTATGAAGATAAGATAAGCGGCGGCATCACAGAGCGCAATTATCAGATGATGAGCAGGAAGTATGAAGCCGAGCAGACCGAACTTGAAGTGAAAATAAGGGAGCTGGAAGAACAGAACAGGGCAAAGAGTGATGAGGAAGAAAATGCGGAACAGTTTGCAAAACTCATAAAAAATTATGCAGGCGTTGAGGAACTGAGTGCATCACTCCTGAACAGGCTTATTGAAAAGATTACCATAGGCGAAGCAAAGGAAACAGACGGACAGAGGACACAGGAAGTAAAAATCTATTATAAATTCATAGGGAATATCCTTTAAGAAGGGCGTATTTTTCGGCATTTTAAATGTTTCGTGAAATACGTCCTTCTGACATCGAACAGCAGGAGGGGCGTATTCTCCGCCAGGGCAACCTCAATCCGAAAGTGAAGATTTTCCGGTATGTGACGGAAGGAACCTTCGACAGCTACTCCTGGCAGCTCATCGAAAATAAACAGAAATTCATCGGACAGATCATGACGAGCAAATCCCCGGTGCGTAGCTGTGAGGACGTGGACGAAGCGGCGCTCACTTATGCGGAGGTAAAGGCACTTGCGACGGGCAATCCCTATATTAAAGAAAAGATGGATCTCGACATTCAGGTGTCAAAGTTAAAGCTGATGAAAGGGAACCACACAAGCCAGAAATACAGACTTGAGGACGATATTTTAAAGCGTTATCCGCAGCAGATAGCCACTCTGAAAGAGAGGATCATCGGCATGGAGGCTGACATTCAAACAGCAAAGGCAAACCTTCCGGCAGATAAGGAACAGTTTTTTATGAAAGTCGGGGATAAGGCTTATACGGATAAAAAAGAAGCCGGGGCCGCACTTGTGGAAATGTGCAAGGAGATGAAAACCGTCAATGTGCCTGCAACAGTCGGGGAATATGCCGGGTTTAAAATGGCGGTGTCCTTTGATTCGTTCAACCATAAATTTGTGATGAACTTAAAAGGGCAGCTTTCCCACAACTTAGAGATCGGCTCTGACCCTCTCGGCAATATTGCCCGTATCAACCATGCCTTAGAATCCATGCCAAAACAGCTTTCAGAAGCACAGACAAAACTGGAAAACGTGGAGCGACAGCTTGAAACCGCAAAAGTGGAGGTCACAAAGCCGTTTGCACAGGAAGCGGAGCTTGCGGAGAAGCTGGAACGGCTGTCCGCCTTAAATGCCCTGCTCAATATGGACGAAAAGGGCGATGATGCGATTGGCATGGACGATGCGCCGGAGGAAGAAAACGGAGGGCAGGAAACTTCTGGACATGATGTCCAGAAGCCAGGGCAGACGGAAAACATTTCTGAACAACCGGAAATAGGCGAAAAAGCCGCTGACGCACCGATACCGTATCCGGTAGAAAATGCAAGGCATGACTATTCAGTGGGAAATGGCGGGCTGAGAACTGTGGCGGCAATGGCTGACAAGCCTGTGCAGAGGGCCTCGCTAAAGGAGAAGCTGAAAGCGTTCAAAGAAAAAGCTGCCGGAGGAGATGCAGATAAAACTATGCTTAAAAAGGCAAAAGAAAAAACAGAAACTTTATAATTATCCAGGAAGGGGCAGCCACAGGGCTGTCCTTTTTCCTGCCATTATCGGAGAAAGGATTAAATATATGGCAGATATAAAAACAGAAAAACAGAAAGTAAAAGAGATCACTGACAAGTTGGAGGAAGGCTTAAAGGAACTTTTTGAAAGCGAGAAATATAAAAGCCACCTCTCCACTATGTCAAAATTTCATAATTACAGTTTTAACAACACACTCCTGATAGCCTTACAACGCCCTGATGCAACCTTAGTCGCAGGCTACCAGGCATGGCAGAGGAATTTCAACCGCCATGTAAATAAGGGGGAGAGGGGAATCCGTATCCTTGCCCCTGCCCCATATAAAATCAAAGAGGAACGGGATAAATTAGACCCTGTGACTGGGGAGGTCGTGCTGGATAAAGACGGTATGCCGCAGACAGAGGAAGTGGAGATAAAAATCCCCGCTTTCCGTGCCGTGTCTGTGTTTGATGTAGCGCAGACGGACGGGGAGCCAATACCGGAACTGGAGGCCAAAGAACTTCTGTCCACAGTGGAGGGCTATGAGGACTTTATCAAGGCGATCACCTTTGTTGCCCCGGTTCCGGTCAGTTTTGAAGATATTCCCGGAGATTCCAAAGGCTTCTTCCGCCCCACAGAAAAGCGGATTGCGGTGCAGGAAGGCATGAGCGAGAGCCAGACTTTAAAGACGATGGTGCATGAAACCGCCCATTCCA
>CAJUQU010000069.1 GCA_910588595.1 uncultured Lachnospiraceae bacterium
TTGGCATGCAGGATCGGAAGCGAGAACGGTTTCACCAGATAGTCGTCACAGCCAAGCTGATAGCCGCGCAGCTTATCCTCCTCGCGCCCCCTTGCCGTGATAAAAATGATCGGTGCGTCACTGATCCTGCGAAGCTCCCTGCACAGCGAGAAGCCATCCACCTCCGGCAGCATGATGTCCAGCAGCACCAGGTCATACTGTCCCTCCACGATCTGCTCCAATCCCCTCTCCCCATCGTTGGCACAACGCACACAAAACACGTTCTCTTGCTGTGCTGTCAGATAATCTGTTATGATCTCACAGATCTGCAGATCGTCCTCGATCAATAAAATATGATATGTCATAATGCCCTCCTTTCAAATTATAGTGTACTGCCGTGATGTGTCCTCGAGATGTCGCAGTCTGCCTGCGCTGTCGCTCTTCCCTGAAAGCTCGCGCGCCGGGCTCCCGTCAGTGAACCGATTTATCGGTTTGATGACATGCTTCCTCTGGGTGCCCGTGTGCATAAAAAGAGATACTTTTTCAAGTATCTCTGATGCACCGCACAAAGTATATCGTTGTCCCGCTGCCAGTTCCTTTATCAATCGATCATACGTTCAGCATATAGTCCATCTCATGCCACTGTTCCCCGCCCCACACGGAACCGGAGATCCCCTTATCGGCAAATCCCATCTTCGTGTACATCCCGACCTTGGAATCCAGACAGGTCAATGTAACCTTTTTCCTGCCCCGCGCCCGCTCCCTGTGCAGATACTCGAACACGATCTCCCTCGCCAGTCCCTGCCCCCGGTACTGCGGCAGCACATCGAGTCCGAGCAGCATCACGTTGCTCCCGTCCGGATCATGCAGCCCGGCATCCGTGAAAAATTCATCCCGGAACACCTGCTCGTCCGTCGCGATCCCGTTCAGAAATCCGGCGAGCTTTCCTGTCTCCCTGTCAACCGCCACCAAAAACAGGTCCGGCACCGCCGCGACCCGCTCCATCATCATGGGCACAGAGCACGCCTCGTTTGGCGGAAAACAGATCTGCTCGATCTCTGCCGCCTGCTCTGCCTCTTCCGGGCGGATGCTGCGCAATTCAAACCGCTCATTCAGCTCCTTGTCGCACACACCGTATTCCTCATAATCTTTTTGACTGCTCATTTTCATCCACATCTCCTTCTTCTATTTTTGACCTTTTCCTGACCTTTTCCTAATCATTCCTAATCTTCAAACTTTACCAGACAGTCCTTTCCGCAGAATGCGATCCCGTACTTGCCCACGACCTCATAACCGTCGTCCAAAAGCTCCGCCGCATACTGTCTGTCCTCGATCTGCCGGATCGCCTCATCCCTTTCTCCCCTCGCCATTTCAAGATCATTGACCTTAGTATACCGTTATTTTCCCGATTCAGCAACCTTTTGATCGATTCTGTGACGAACGTTTTTCTTTTTTTGTCATATTTTAAAGATAAGTTGATTCAATATAAGGAGGTGCAATATGCCTCCAAGAAATATGGCAAAGTATGATATTGCGATCTTAGGCGGCGACAGGCGGACGGCATGTATGGCACCCATTTTTGCCGAAAAAGGCTACCGTGTCCTATGTTTTCGCACTGTCAGCATTCCCTGCAGTCCCTCCATAAAAACCAAACTGACCTTCACCGATTCCCTGCGCGAAGCCCTTGACGCCGCACCCGTGGTCATCGGCGGCATACCGTTTACGAAGTCCGATGCCCTCTACTGTGAAGCGGAGTCTTCCGACGCTGCCCCCGGCATCTCGGAGCTGCAGCGGGGCATCCACAAGCACCAGAAGATATTTGCGGGCGTGATACCCGAGGATTTCCGCAGAACCTGTGAGGAGCGCGAGATCAGCTGCCACGACTTTATGCTCGACGAACCCATGACGCTGTACAACGCCGTCTCCACCGCGGAGGGCGCCATCCTGGAAGCGCTGCTGCACAAGGACACCAATCTCCACATGAGCAGCACCCTCGTGCTCGGCTATGGCAGATGCGGCAAGATCCTCGCAGACCGCCTAAAGGGGCTCCACGCCTGCGTCACCGTATGCTCCAACGATGCCAACGAGCTCGCCCTCGCATGCGCCCTCGGATTCGAGACGCTGCACCTGTCGAAACTGTGGAAGAATATCTGCTGCTTTGAGTACATTTTCAACACCATCCCGGCGCGTGTCCTAAACCGCAGATGCCTGGAGAAAGTCTCACCAGGCGCCATCATCATTGACATCGCCTCCAACAAATCCGGAGCCGACTATGAGGCTGCCCACAAGCTAAACACAAATATCCACTTCTGCCCAGGACTTCCCGGCAAGTACGCCGGAGAGAGCTGTGCAAACTATCTGACAGACTACGTTATCAACAGACTATAGGAGGCATGGAGCACATGGAAATCAAAGGAAAGAAAATAGGCATTGCCCTGACCGGATCCTTCTGCACCTTCGAAAAAACCTTTGCGGAGCTGCAAAAACTCGCCGACGCCGGCGCTGATATCTATCCGATCCTGTCAGACGCATCCCAGACGATCGAGAGCCGGTTCGGAAAACCTGACACCTATGTCACAAAAATAAAAGCGATCACAGGAAGGGATCCCATCGTGTCCATACCCGGGGCAGAGCCCATCGGACCCAAAGCGTACCTCGACGTGCTCGCGATCCTCCCCTGCACCGGAAACACTGCCGCAAAGCTTGCAAACGGCATCACGGACACACCGGTCCTCATGGCGGCAAAGGCACACATGCGCAACAACAAGCCGCTCGTCATCGCCATCTCGACCAACGACGGACTCGGCATGAACCTGAAAAATATCGGGCTGTTATGCAACAGCAAAAATATCTACTTCGTCCCGTTCGGGCAGGATAACTACCAGACAAAGCCAAACTCGCTGGTCGCGCACGTCGAACTGCTGATCCCGACGCTGGAAATGGCTCTGGAACACAGACAGTACCAGCCGATCCTCAAGGATTACATCGGCTGACAACATCAATATTTTGGAAAAGGAAATGAAAAATGTGTGGAATCGCAGGCTTTAGCAGCTTTCATGTAAACTATAAGGAAGAATCCGCAAGATGGTTCTCCATCCTGCAGAAAATGAATACCCGCCAGCACCACCGCGGGCCTGATGAAAACGGAGTCTATCTGTCGAGAAACTGCGGACTTTCCCACACCCGTCTGTCCATTCTGGACCTCGAATACGGAAAGCAGCCCATGGCAAGGCAGCATGGAAACCACCGCGCTGTCATCTGCTACAACGGTGAGATCTACAACATGCCCGGCCTCCGCCGAGAGCTGGAGGCGGAAGGTGTCGTTTTTGAAACAACATGCGATACGGAAGTCATCCTGATGGGGTATCTCCTTCACGGCACTTCCTACATAACAAAGCTGAACGGCATTTTTTCCTTTGCCATATACGACGAAACACTGCGGCGATTATATCTGTTCCGCGACAGACTCGGGGTGAAGCCCTTGTTCTACACCCTCTTTCGCAACACCCTCATCTTTTCCTCGGAGTTAAAGGGAATCCTGTGCTATCCCGACTTTAAGGCGCAGGCTGACCGCGACGGACTCTGTGAGATCTTCGGTCTTGGCCCTGCAAAGACCTACGGAAAGGGTGTTTTTAAAAACATAGATGAGCTGCTGCCGGGACATTACCTCGAATATAGCGGCTCCGATTTTTCCGGCAATCTCTCCACAAAGTGTTACTGGAAACTGGAGAGCTATCCACATAGAGACGACTGGCGGCACACAGTCGAGAAAACCCGATATCTGGTCACAGACGCCATCAAGATGCAGATGCTCTCCGATGTGCCCGTCTGCACTTTTCTGTCGGGCGGTGTGGACAGTAGTCTTGTCACAGCGGTATGCAGCAGCGAGCTTCAAGCGCAGGGCAGGAGGCTCGACACATACTCCTTTGACTTCAAGGACAACGACAAGAATTTCAGGGCAAACGCCTTTCAGCCCTCACAGGACAGACCGTGGGTGGATCTGATGATCGCCCACTGCCATACAAACCACCAATACCTCGAATGCGCCAACACCGACTTATACCAGTATCTGTTCGAGGCAGTCGATGCGAGGGATCTGCCGTGCATGGCTGACGTCGAGGCGTCGATGCTCTACTTCTGCAGGAGGGTCGCCGCGAACCACAAGGTGACGCTCACCGGGGAGTGCGCCGACGAGATCTTCGGCGGCTATCCGTGGTTCCACAAAAAGGAATGCTTCGACGCCGACTGTTTTCCGTGGTCGATGGATTTCTCCCCGCGCACCATGCTCTTAAAGGACAGCGTGCTCGCCGTCCTTCCCCTCAGAGAGTACGCCCACGCCGCATACGAAAAAACCATATCGGAAGTTCCTGTGCTGGAGGGGGAGAACAGCGAGGAGAAGCGCAGGCGGGAGATTTCCTATTTAAATATCAAATGGTTCATGCAGACACTGCTCGACCGCATGGACCGCACGAGCATGCACGCCGGACTCGAGGCGCGCGTCCCGTTCGCAGACCACCGCATCGTGGAATACCTGTGGAACGTACCCTGGTCGATGAAATGCAGGGACGGTGTCGTCAAGGGACTGCTGCGCGCCGCCGCGGACGGACTGCTCCCCGGCGAGGTTCTGTACCGCAGAAAAAGCCCCTACCCAAAGACGTACGATCCCGCCTACGAAAACCTGCTGCGCACCGCGGTCGTGGAGACGCTCTCAGACACGCGCGCGCCGCTGCGGGAACTCGTCGACCTCACCAAAGTGCTCGACTACATCAGCCAGCCCTCCGACTACGGCAGACCGTTCTACGGGCAGCTCATGGCAGGACCGCAGCTGCTCGCATACCTGCTGCAGGTCAATTACTGGCTGGAAACATATGCCGTGGAATTATTGATCTAGTACTTTTGGGAACACGACACTGAACCGTGTTCCCAGCCCCTCGCGGCTCACGATATCATAATACCCCTGATGCCTGTCGATGATCCATTTCGCGATCGATAGGCCAAGCCCCGTTCCGCCTGTCCTGCTGTTGCGCACGAAATCGGCGCGGTAGAAACGGTCAAACGCGTGCACCACGTCCTGCTCCGACATTCCGATCCCGCTGTCCTGGATCCCGTAAAACGGCGATCCATCCTTCCATGCACCCACGCGTATCAGGATTTCCCCGCCCTGCTTTGTGTACTTTGCCGCGTTGTCGATCAGGATCCGCGCGGACTGTTTCAGCATGTCACTGTCTCCGTACACCCTCACATTTCCCGCTTCCTCGAAACGGTATCTATGCTTTTCATCGATCATCAGCGACTCCTCATAGACTTCCCTCATGATGCTGTTGAGCTCATGCTCCCGCATGTCGAGACTCTGGCGGTTGGAATCCCCCCTCGCCAGGAACAACAGCTGCTCCACAAGCTTCTGCATGTGGTTTGCCTCATTCTTGATCGCCTCGATCGACTCCTCGAGGATCGCCGCATCCTCCTTTCCCCACCGGTCCAGCATGTTGACATACCCCTGTATGACCGCGATCGGCGTGCGCAGCTCGTGGGAGGCATCCGACACAAACTGCGACTGCTGTTTGTAGGAAGCCCGTATGCGTTCGAGCAGTCCGTTCAGCGCGGTCTCAATGCCCTGCAGATCCTTGTCATGCATGTGGATCCCGTTTTCCATGGCATCCACTTTGAGGTTGGAGATCGCGTCCTCCAGGTTGTGGTACTTTGTCTCGTCAAACGCCATCTCGCTGAGCTGCTGCGCCCTCGCCGCGATCTGGTTCAGGGGACGCAGCTGCCTGCGCACCTGCGCCGTCCCGGAGACCGCCAGCGTGATGAGATCAAGCCCCTGAAATGCGAGCAGCACGATCCCCCCTGCGCGCAGCAGGCCGATCCATATACCGGCCGGAACCTGATACAGCATCTGACCGCCGTTATCTGTCACCGTGTACACCATGTTCCACAGATCTGTGTGAAATGAGATCTCCCTGATATAAGAAAAGGAAAAGTCTCCTGCCATCTGCAGATCCATGCCGACCACAAACACGCCTGCGAGCAGGAGGAACACGGCGATGTCCATCCCGGCGTACGAAAAAAACGTGCGCGCCATATTGTTCAGATTGATCTTTCTGGCGATGGAAGTCACCCGCACCGTGTCAAACGGTTTGTTTTTCAGCTCGGTCGATCGTCTCTGTCCGCTGTCTTTTTTATCTGACTTTTTATCTGATTCTTTATCTGTTTTTTTATCTGATTTCTTTTCTGATTTTTTATCTGATTTTTTTGTCTGATCGCTATTCATTTTTTTCATATTATCAGTTCTCATCTTTGATACAATACCCCACTCCGCGCACGGTCTGAATGATCTTCACCTGGTACACGTCATCAAGCTTACTCCGAAGATACCTGACATACACATCGATGATGTTCGTCTCCCCCATGTAGTCGTAGCCGCAGACCTTCTGGAGAAGTGTGTCCCTCGATATCACGATATTTTTGTTCTCGAGCAGCACTCTGAGCAGCTCGAACTCCCTGTGCGTCAGCTCCACCTGTTTCCCGTCGTAGGAAACCTCGTACCGCTGCACATCCATGCTGAGCCTGCCGACGCCAAGCTGACTCTTGTTCTGCCCCGCCATGCTGACCGCGCCGCCGCGCTTCTTGAGCACCAGCCTGATGCGCGCGAGCAGCTCTTCGATCGCAAACGGCTTGGTCATGTAGTCGTCAGCCCCGCCGTCCAGCCCGGCAACCTTATCCATCACCTCGTCCCGCGCCGTCAGCATGATGACAGGAATGTCAGAATTTTTCCTGAGGCGCCGCAGCACTTCAAAACCGTTCAGCTCCGGGAGCATCACATCGAGCACCACAAGATCCGCCTTTCCGCTCTGCGCCTTCTCCAATCCTTCCCTGCCGTTTGCCGCCTTCATGACCCCATAGCCCTCATGCATGAGCTCCAGCTCGAGAAACCTGCCTATCTTTTCCTCATCCTCCACGATCAATACCGTAATCGCCATCACTGCCTCCTTCTCTGTTCCCTGTCCACGCCCGCAGCCGCTCCAAATACCAGAAATCACGTTCGATATCCCAAATGCCGTCACCAAATACGCTGCCAGCCAATCCGCGGTTGTCCCCGACCACGCAAGGAAGCAGGGGATACACCCTCCCCTGCTCACCGCAAATCAGTCATTCACGTCCTTCACCGCGCTGTTAAACTCGTTCTTGATGTTCTCCGCCGCATCTGCCGCACTGTCCATCGCCTTGTTGAGGTCGAGATCAACGCTCCTGATGTCGGGTCCTGCAAACTGGTATCTCATGTTGAAGAACAGTCCGATCACCAGCAGCGGAACCACCACCCAGAATGCACAGAGCAGAAATACTACCAGCAGAGTGATCGGGATCCGAAAGATCTCGTTGTTGTCGCGCTCCACGCAGAAACTGTTGTTGTTGCCCTTCTCCAGCAGCCGCTGGCACCAACGCCCGAACCGTCTGAGATTGTCCGAAAAACTGGACTTGCAATCTTTCTCATCAATGTCGATCTTCACCTTCTCTGTCTGCGTCGTGTAGCTGGAATGCTCCGGCCCGTGTACCTTGCCGCTCTGCTCCAGATAGATCATGGCATCGAGGATATCCCAGTTGCTGTTCTCCAGCGCCTGCTTTGCCTCCTCATAAGATACGTTTGCGTGCTCTCTTAATTTTTCTACCTTTTCAAAATTATCCATTTCTTCTCTCTCCTTCTTGATCGTCTAAGGAATTTTCCGAAATTACTTGTGACAAGTAATTGTCATGAATAATTTCTGAACAGTTCCTTAGATATTGTATTGTCTGTGCCCTTCCGGTATGAAACTTCTCTGTACCTCTCAGCTGATGATATTATCATAAACGAACAAAATTAAACTAAAATATTGAAAAGATTAAAAATAGATTAAACCTTGCTATTACAACCATTAATAAATGATCTTCCCCCGCATTCACATTCTAACATATTTCTTTCCACAATGCACGTATGACTCCAAAATCTAATGGGAAAAAGGTAACAGTTCAGCCCAGGACTTCGCACTACGCCGCAAAGTGGTTTTTGCATGGCTTGATGCTTGTAACAGGAAGCCGAAGGCTGAACTGTTACGGAAAAAGCCGGAGTGTGATCCGTTTGACATTTTTTCCGCCTGGTGGTAAGATGACAATAAACAATTCAATGGTCTTTGAGAGGAGTTTCACTATGTCCAAACAACAATTGATTGAAAATCTGGTTGCCATCGCTCCTGAAAATAAACTAGACATCATTCTCGCTTTTATTCAATTTGTACTGTACAACAACTGCGAAGCGAACAGCTCATTTCTAAGCGAGCCGAGCCTGTCTAAAGATTGGCTGAGAGAGGAGGAGGAGACTGCATGGCGGGATTTATAAGGGGCGATGTTGTTGTGCTTCCATTTCCATTTTCTGACTTGAGTTCATCCAAAAAACGTCCTGCCGTTATCATCTCTGCCCCCCAGGGCGATGACTATATCATGCTGCAGATTACATCTAAAAATGTCAAAGATCCTTACGCCATCCCACTATTACAATCGGATTTCTTATCAGGTTCCCTGCAACAGGACAGCAATATCCGCCCAAACAAAATATTTACGCTGGAGCAAAGCCTTATTCTATATAAAGTGGGACATTTGACCGAAAGCAAACGAAAAGAATGTATTGACAAAGTGTACTCTATCCTTAACGTACACTAGAGGAGCTTTTATGAAACTATACCTCGCCCCGATGGAGGGGATCACGACCTACATCTACAGAAACGCCTACGCGCACTATTTCGGCGGCATTGACAAGTATTTTACCCCGTTCATCTCCAGCAAGAAGATGAACCGGCGCGAGCTGAACGAAATCCTGCCGGAACACAACGAAGCCATCGAGGTCGTACCGCAGATCCTCACAAACCGCGCAGACGAATTTTTGCAGATCACAAACAAGATCGCCGAGTACGGCTACCAGACAGTAAACCTCAATCTCGGCTGTCCCTCCGGCACGGTCACTGCCAGAAAGCGCGGCGCCGGCTTTCTGAGCGTCCCTGATGAGCTGGATCACTTCTTATATGAAATATATGACAAATCCCCGATCCGGATCTCCATCAAGACAAGGATCGGGGTGGATTCGGTCGAAGAGTGGGAACATCTGCTTGCGCTCTACCAAAAGTACCCAGTCGCCGAGCTGATCATACACGCGCGCCTGCAGCGGGAGCAGTACCGGTTCACACCCCACAAGGAGGCATTCTCGGCTGCCGCCGCAGCCCTGCCGGACATCCCGCTCTGCTACAACGGGGATATCACTTCCGCAAAAAGCTATGCGGAACTCCTCGACGCTGTGCCCTCGACAGACTGCATCATGATCGGGCGCGGCATACTGCGGAATCCGACGCTGACCGCACAGCTGAAAAAGACCGACGCCGCAAAACTGTTCACCAGGGAAAATCTCCGAGCCTTTCACGACGAGATCTTTGCCGGTTACGCTGCCCAGATGTCTGGGGAAACACCGACACTTTTCAAGATGAAAGATTTGTGGACTTACCTGAGCGAAAGCTTTGCAGCGTCGGAGAGATATCTCAAAAAAATACGCAAGGCATCCGACTATGCTGAGTACAGGGTCGCCGTCAGCAATCTGTTCCGCGAGTGTGAACTCGCCTGACGATGCCTGTTGTACAGTTCCTTAGCCAGCCGCATGCCTGTGCCATTGCCAAAACCTTCCTGCTACTCCACCGACGACACACAGTTGTACATCAGCATCGCGATCGTCATCGGTCCCACACCGCCGGGAACCGGCGTGATGGCGCTTGTGTGCGGCGCTACTTTCTCGAAATCGACATCCCCACAGAGCTTGTTATTCTCGTCCCTGTGGATCCCGACATCGATCACGACAGCGCCCTCCTTGATATAGGAGTCATCGACAAACTTCGGCTTTCCGACTGCCGCCACGAGGATATCCGCCTGTCTCGTGATCTCCCTGAGATCCTGCGTGCGTGAATGGCAGACCGTGACTGTGCCATTCTCCCGCAGCAAGAGCAGCGCCATCGGTTTACCCACGATATTGCTGCGGCCGATCACAACGCAGTGCTTCCCGGCGATCTCCACGCCGGAGCGCTTTAGCAGCTGGATAATGCCAAGCGGCGTGCAGGACACATACCCCTTGCTGCCCACACAGAGCGCCCCGACATTTTTCTCGTGAAACCCGTCGACGTCCTTCTCAGGCGCGATCGTCTGGATCACTTTTCCCTCATCGATCTGCCCCGGAAGCGGAAGCTGGACAAGGATCCCATTCACCCTGTCATCCGCGTTGAGCTTCTGCACCAGATCCAGGAGCTCCTGCTCCGTGGTCTCCTCCGGAAGCTCGTATGCCAGCGACTCGATCCCGATGTAGGCGCACGCTTTTTTCTTGTTGCCGACATACACGCTTGATGCCGGATCGCTGCCCACCTGGATCACTGCCAGGCAGATCTGTTTGCCCTGCTCCTTTAACGCGGCGACCTTCTCCTTTAATTCGTCTTTTATTTCCTGTGAAATCTTCTTTCCGTCTATGATCTGATACATCTCTTGCTTCTCCTTTGGTTCTATCAACCTAACCCATTTGCCAGCCTTAGTACACCGTTTTTTAATTCCTCATATACCAAGCACTCGCTATTTGCATCATTGCAAAGGACTGGAATAGTCCTTATGTTGTCGTCAGTCAACGATGTCACCGCATCGCCTCCTTCCTCCGCCTTGCACTGATACAAATATCAAGCACTTTGTATACAAGGATTAAGAAAACGGTGTACTAGGCACTGTCTGTCTCACACTACTCCATGCGCTTAAAATCAGATGCCGGGTGCTTGCACCACGGACACACAAAGTCCTCCGGCAGAACATCACCCTCATAAATATATCCGCAGACTGTGCAGATAAATCCCTTCTTCTTCTCGGCTCCCGCAGGTGCGGTCTTGATGTTTTTCTGGTAATAGCTGTAAGTCACAGATTCGTCCTCCGACAATACCGCCCCGTCCGTCACATCCGCCAGGAACAATGTATGCGTACCGAGGTCTGTGGCGGAGACTACTTTTGCCGAAATGTACGCATTGGTCTCCTCCGCAAGATAGATCACCCCGTTTTCTGCCCGCTGATAGGTGATCGATTCCGTCTTGTCCACATTGGCACCGCTCTGGAATCCCCAGTGCTTATACGTATCAAACTTTGACTGTTCCGTCAGGATCGACACGTTGAAGACGCCCGTCCGCTCGATCATACCATGTGTATAATTATTTTTGTTCACTGCCACCACGATGCGGTTCGGCTCCGTTGTGACCTGTGAGACTGTGTTGACGATACACCCGTTGTCCTTATCGTCCTCCCTGGCTGTCAGCACAAACAGTCCATATGTTAAATTGAACATTGCTTTCTTGTCCATCTGAATCTCCTCCTATTTGATGTGTTCGATGTGATACCCTCCCGGAATCTCTTTGTTCCCGACATGCCGAGAGCCTATTGTGATGCTCCTAATATCTGCGCCCGTTGCATCGGTTATTTTCCTACAGTTCCTAAACTTTTGATTTCTGCCGTTCGCCGCCTATGCATGACGGATATTGGTAAACTCTGAGATCTCCCGGTTCAGCGTCACCAGATCATCCACGCACAAATCATGTACACTGGTGTGTCCTGTCACCTTGGCAAAGCTCTTCAGCTCGGCGAGCGTCACATTGAAGTAGTTTGCCACCCGCTGTGCAGACTGATCCACTTTCAACCGCTCCCTCAGCTTTGGATCCTGCGTCGCGATCCCCACCGGGCAGTTGCCCGAGCCGCAGATCCGATACTGCTGGCATGCCGCCGCGATCAGCGCCGCACTTGCCACCGCGACAGCGTCTGCGCCCATCGCGAGCGCTTTTGCAATGTCCGCGGACACGCGCAGACCGCCCGTGATCACAAGCGAGATATCCGAGTGCACCGAATCGAGATATTTTCTCGCCCGGTACAGCGCATAGACTGTCGGAACGGTCGTCGCCTCGCGCAGGAACAGCGGGCTTGAGCCGGTCGCGCCGCCCCTGCCGTCAACGGTGATAAAATCCGGCTCCGCATAGACACAGTACTCCAGATCCCGCTCGATCCTGCCCGCCGCGATCTTGATGCCGATCGGTCTGCCGTCGGAGCGGCTCCTCAGCATCGCCACCATGTCCTTTAAATCCTCTTTGGTGTTTAATTCCGGGAACTTGCTCGGACTCTGCACATCCTCGCCCTGCTTTTTCCCGCGCAGCGCGGCGATCTCCGCAGTCACCTTCTCACCGGGGAGATGACCGCCCATACCCGGCTTTGTCCCCTGTCCGATCTTGATCTCGATCGCGTCTGCCATGCGCAGGTTTTCGTCGGTCACACTATATTTATTGGGAATGTACTCAAAAATATACTTATACGAAGCTGCCCGCTCCTCGGGCAGTATACCGCCCTCACCGCTGCACATCGCGGTCTTTGCCATCGCGGAGCCTTTCGCGAGCGCAACCTTGATCTCTTTTGAGAGCGCGCCGAAAGACATATGGGATACATAGACCGGACTTTCCAGGATCATCGGCTTTTTCGCGTGCTTTCCGATCACTGTCATCGTCGACACCTGGGCATCATCATCCAACGGCGGCGGATTGAGCTGTGCCCCGAGCAGCAGGATATCATCCCAGTTCGGCATTGCCATCTTTGTCCCCATCGAACCGCCGATGGTTTTCCCTGTCACTGCCATCTGGTGGATCTCCTCCATGTACCGGCAGGATCCGTCAACCCTGTAAAGGCGCTTGTCATAATCCAGATCCATGTCCGACTCCCCGGCTTTTTCCCCGGCTTCTCCCTCCGGTGCTGCGGGGATCTCTGTTTTGTCCTCCGCTGACTCCTCCCTGAACCTGGAACCCGGCTGATGACAGACCGGGCACTCCCCGGGCGCCGCATTTCCCTCATGTACATAACCGCATACCGTGCAAACAAATTTCTTCATGCTCTTATCCTTTCTGGTATTCCACCAAAAACAACCTTCTGCACACAGCAGAACAGATGTCGTACTCATGTACATTCACTATAACATAAGTTTGACCGCGTTGCAAATCCAGAGATCAATTTCGAGATCAAATTATATATGCATGATCAGACACAAAATCCCTTTCCGTCATCAATACGCAGAATCCGATCCGCAATATGTAATGTGGAAGCTTTATGCGTGATCAGCAGAATGCATTTCCCCTCCTGCTTCAACTTCTCAATAGTATTCAATATTTTTGATTCCGAGTCAGCGTCTAAAGCTGCTGTGGGCTCATCAAAAATATATATGGGCGCTTTTTTGAGCAGTGCGCGTGCGATGGAAACCCTTTGTTTTTGCCCGCCCGATAATTGATCGCCATTCTCGCCAATATTCCTATGTAAAAATACTTCTCTATGTTCTGTAATCCCTGCCCTTTCTGCTGCTGCAGTTATCTCATCTTCTGTTGCATTCAGATCTCCATACTGTATGTTATCATGTACAGCAGCGGGAAAGATATCATTATGTTCCGGCGAATATGCAATGTATTTGCGCAACGTATTCGGAGAGTGATTTTTACAGTTTTCTTCACCGATATATATTTCTCCCTGATAATCTATCATTTGCATCAGAGCCTTAACCAATGTAGATTTTCCGCTGCCGCTCCCACCGACAATCCCTATGCACTCCCCGGGAAAAGCGGTGAACGAAACATCTTTGAGAACCTGATGATTTCCATATGCTGCACTGACATTGTGAAATGTGACAGCAGCATTCTCAGGAATGCTTCCGCACCTGCTGACACGCTTCTGTGTCAGTTCATCCTCAAAAGATAGAACCGTATTCACCCGTTCAAAGGATAATGAATGCTCGCTGTAGTGAACAAAAGAAACTGCAAAATTCTGTGTGTACAGAATAAAACAACGACATAACTGGTGAATGAATAGAACAACAGAGACATCAATATGTCCACAAGCAGCCATGATGCATGCTATGGGTGTCAACAAATACATACAGCTATTCGCAACTGCGTCAGCTGTCAGTAACTTCATTGTTTCTAACTGTACTGCCCTGCACTCTCTTCTATAAAGATTATCTGCTGCTTCACCTGTTTTTTGACACATCACCTTCTGAGCAGAACACTGCCGGATACTCATTTTCCCCCTTATGGCATCGCTGCAATCTGACACATATGTTTCTTTCGCCTGCAATATTTCCGCCTGTGCATGTTTCATCCTGCGCACAAATAAAAAATTCAATATGATAACAGTAACACATAACAAGATCATTAGGAATCCGATCGTAATATCAGCCAGCAAAACAGCGATCATGTACCCCGTTCCGACAATCAGCGGATAAATGACTCCAAAAATATCATAAGACACAATCTGAGCGCTCTGCTCAATATCCGTGCTATATCGTGTAATGAATTCTCCCTGGTTCAGTTTTTGCAGGTTTTGCAGTGGTGTGCGCACCAGGCTGTTATAAAAATCATACCGCAGCTCATTTTCTGTAGAAGCGAGAAACAGCGAAAAAATATATAAACCGATATTGTCTATGCACGAAAGCAGCAGCAAAACAGGCAATGAAAGGACAAGCATTTCCGAAATCCCCCGCAGTGATGTCTGATGCTCCGTCATGTTCGTAATATAATCCTGTAGTATGTTGGCAAAATATATATTTGCAGCCATACTGAAAAATGCAGAGAACAAAATTCCGCATACAAATAGTTTCCAGTTTTTACGAATATATTTTATCATAGAATACAAATCTTTCATTTCACACGGATCTCCATGATTCCGCTTCGCGAAATCTCAAATCAAGATGAAAAACGCCAGTCTTTCTGTTCACCATTTTTTCTTCGTAAAGTTTCCTATACAGTCCGCGGCTTTGCATCAATTCGCTATGTGTTCCAAAGGCAGCTATTTTCCCATTATCCAAAACAAGAACCTTATGAAATCGATAGACTTCTTCCAAATCATGCAAAATAACCAACAATATTCGGTCTGCGCAGTTTGCGAACAGATCATTCCAAATTGCACCGGCTGTACCAGGATCCAGTGCGGAAGTAGGTTCATCAAGCAAAAATATGTCTGTATTTCTAAAAAATGCTCTTGCCAAATTGATGCGCTGCATCTGGCCGTTTGAAATAGACCGAATCGTAGTATTCAGTTCCTTGTCATATCCATGGGCAAGCGTCTGAATAAACGGATCCAGCTGAGCTTTTTGGCAGGCAGTAATGATTTCAATTTTACTTCCGCCTGATCTTGCCACTTTTATGTTGTCCCCAAATGTTGCCTGAAAGAGAAATGCCTCCTGTGTTGTTACCGTAATATGACTTCTTAAATATTCGGGGGAAAGAGCGGCTAGATCCATTCCTCTGAAATAAATGTGATCTTTCTCCGGCGTATATAATCCGCTGAGCAATTTGAACAATGTTGTTTTGCCGCAGCCGCTCAAACCTACAACCGCAATTTTCTCTCCCTCGTGAACACAGAAATTGATGTCACGCAATACAACGGTATCTCCATATGAAAAAGATAATTTGCGCACTTCATAAATCGGTAATGCATCCTTTGGTAATGCATCCTTTTGATGCATTGACGTTTGTAACCTGTTTTGCGGCACAGCCTCATCCGGCAGTTCAAGGAGCTTCTGGATGCGAACCACACCTGCTTTTGCCGACGGCAGACAAAGGGGAATACTGCCAACGATTTTAAGCC
>CAJUQU010000070.1:0-13146 GCA_910588595.1 uncultured Lachnospiraceae bacterium
TGACACAAGGATTTGCCAAGATGAAAGGTTGTGAAGTTACTTACCTTTGTGATGTCCGCATAGGTAGAAAATTTTACATCCAGACTGGAGTCAAAGTTGTCGATCGCCTTGATCAACCCGATACACCCGATCTGGAACAGGTCATCCACATTCTCATTGGACTGTGAAAAGCGCTTGATCACGCTCAGGACCAGCCTGAGATTTCCTCTGATATACTCCTCCCTAGCCTGCATATCCCCCTGTTCTATCTTTTCAAAAAGCGCCTGCTTTTCCTCGTTTTTGAGTACAGGGAGCTTTGACGTATTTACACCGCATATTTCAACTTTTCCAAGTGCCATATTTATGATCCTCCATTTTTCCGAAAGAAAATGCAATCTGCCATTTTCCTCCATGATCTATGTTTATTCAGACTTGAGTGTCCAAAAAACATATGTATGAGGATATAAATACGTCTATGTACTATCTGTAAGTGACTTAACTAGCCATCTCTTTTTTTAACCGTTTCATGATCTTCTTTTCCAGTCTCGAGATATAAGACTGTGATATCCCCAGATAATCTGCCACTTCCTTCTGTGTCATCTCCATATCATCTGGATCGTTTAAGCCAAACCGCAGCATGATGATCGTCCGTTCCCGCTCTCCCAATTTAGATATCGCACGCTTTAACTGACTCCGTTCCACCTCTGTCTCCAAATCCTTGTAGATCACATCCTCGTCCGTTCCGAGAATGTCCGACAAAAGCAGCTCATTGCCGTCCCAGTCCACATTCAGGGGCTCGTCGATCGAAACTTCAAGTTTTGTCTTGTTGTTCCTTCTCAAGTACATCAATATCTCATTTTCGATACATCTAGACGCGTAGGTTGCCAGTTTGATGTTCTTACTGCGGTTAAATGTGTTGATCGCCTTGATGAGTCCGATCGTACCGATCGAGATCAGATCCTCAACGCCCACCCCCGTATTGTCGAACTTTTTGGCAATGTACACTACAAGCCTTAGATTATGTTCGATCAAAAGCGCCCTTGCCTCATTAGCATACTCGGTCTCCAATCCGTTGATCGCCCTGTTCTCCTCCTCGCCCTCAAGCGGCGGCGGCAGCACCTCAGAACCGCCAATATAATGAATTTCGTTCCCTACTGCATTTTTATTCTTGTTTTTCCCAAAAGATAATCGCATTTTCCCTGGGAGGTATAGTTTTATGATCATAATCATCCTCCATTCTCTCACATCATCAGGCTATGGTTCAATATCATCTGGAACGCCCCGTCCTTTGACATTTTCCCTTTATAGAGCGCTACCACTGCCCCTTTTTTCACCACCTGTTCCCTTTCCTTTTGAATAATCATTTCATCCACCACGATCCCTTCCATAACTCCATGCGTCTTCCCTACACTCTGATACGGAATGATCTTATATTTCTGCGGGTATCTTTCCAGCCACTTTTTTGTCAGGTCCGTCTCCTCCACCACAGACACTGGTTTGCCAGATACAGGATCCGTCAGTAGATTTCCTGTATCATACAATGCCTTGTACACAGCATTCTCTTCCCCTTCGATCAAAGTGACCTCATAGATGCATCTCGTTTCTGCCAGGCGGTGGCAGGCCAGTATAATGATCACGATACCTGCGATCAGTACTTTTACCATAATCCGCGGCATCTGATTTCCCGTCAGCCTGTCAGCACACTCTAGAAGCTTTCCGTAGGCAAATACCATTGAGTGCAGGTATATGATCCCCATAACGAGCTTTTGGAGCGCTATACCCTGCTTTGTGGGACGCCGCAGACAGATGAGAAGCATAGCTGCGTCCAGCACAAGTACTATCAATATATATGACACACCAAATCCTATGCCAGAGATCAGGATCAGCACCGCTCCTGCTCCGCCAGTCAATGATGCAGCCAACAGTCTATAAAATACTATTTTTTCTTTAAGCAAAAGCAGCGTCAGAATTAACAGCTGCATATCCATCAAAATATTTTGTACCATAAAAACATCAATATATATATCATAAATCCCAATCACCTCCGTCCTTATAAAAGGATTATACAAAAAATGTCCCATGCTTTTTTGTCAAAGCATGGGACTAAACTATGTTAATTTTTCGACTTTTTCTGAGCCTGTTATCATCGCTTTAAGAAACTTGGTATGTTCAACGTCTGCTCCTTCACATTGCTTCTCAGATCTGCTGCCGGCTTGACACTGTTGTCCGGTCTGGGCTGCATCCCCTGAGGTGCTTGTCCATTCGGCTGCATCCTGTTGCCTCCTGCCGGTCCCTGAGGTCTTGGTCTTGATGAGGTGTTTGGCATATTGTTTGGCTTCACAGAGAAATTGCTGTTGATCCTGCCCATATTGTTGAGCGGTATATTCTGCTTTTTCTCAACGATACCTGTCGCGATGACTGTGACGGTACAGGAATCCGCCATATCTTCATTGTACATCGCACCGAAGATAACATTGATATCCTCACCCGCAAGTTCCTGAACATAACTCGCCGCATCATTTGCATCAAAAATGGAGATGTCACCTGAGATATTAAGAATAACGTCTGTTGCCCCATCAAGTGTGGTCTCGAGAAGAGGTGAATTGACAGCCATCTTGATCGCATCTGCTGCCTTATCCTCTCCCTTTCCATAGCCAATACCAATATGTGCGATACCTTTTTCCTTCATAACTGTCTGCACATCTGCAAAGTCAAGGTTGATAACAGACGGCACATTGATCAGATCCGTGATACCCTGCACCGACTGCTGGAGCACCTCGTCCGCCTTTTTCAGTGCATCCGGCATGGTTGTCCGTCTATCGACGATCTCAAGCAGCTTGTCATTGGGAATGACGATCAATGTATCCACATGTTCCTTGAGCTTTTCAATCCCTGTCAAAGCGTTCGTCATGCGGGTGCGCGCTTCGAACTTAAATGGTTTTGTGACAACCCCGACAGTGAGAATACCCATCTCTTTTGCGATCGCTGCCACGATGGGAGCTGCACCTGTACCTGTACCTCCACCCATTCCACAGGTGACAAATACCATGTCCGCACCCTTCAACGATTCCTTTATATCCTCCGAACTCTCCTCCGCTGCCTTCTCCCCTACCTCAGGCTTCGCTCCTGCCCCAAGTCCCTTGGTCAGTTTCTCGCCGATCTGCAGAAGCTTCGGCGCCTTGCAGAGCTGCAGAGCCTGCTTATCTGTATTGACTCCTATAAATTCAACACCTGTAATCGTCTCATCTATCATTCGGTTAACGGCATTGTTGCCCGCGCCGCCTACACCTACTACTATTATCCTTGCTGCTGCGTCTGTTTCGTTTGATCTAATCTCGAGCAAGTTTCCTTCCTCCTTCATACTTCCTATTAAATTCCATCTAACTTATCATATAATTTTTTTAGCAATTAATCAACCTATTTTTTACTTTTCTTTTTTATTTTGTCGCGAATCCTTATTTTCCTTTTTCGAAAGTTACGCTTTTACGGTCGGCAGTGTAGTTCTGCAGATCCAGCGTCCCCGTCTCCCCTGCCAGGGACGGCAGGATCTGGGGAAGCTGCATCAGCTTTTCATCAAGATTCTCCATCGCACCGATCTTGACCTTTACTGCGTTGTATCCCAGTATGATATTGTAGTTTTCGTCAAACTGTATCTTATCACATAGAACATCATATTTGTTGAGAAGCTTCGTGATCGTCAATATATTCTGAAAGATCTGGTCATTTTCCACCGGAAGTTTCTCGTGGAGCACTACGTGGTCAAAACTCAGTCCTGTCACCTGCGGTATGCCTTTTGTTGTGACTTTTGATGTCTCAACCACGACCCCTTCATTGTCAAAATACATGTATCTGCCCAGATATTGAACGTAACCTGCCAGTGCCTTCTCATACACTATGATGCGGATCGTATCATTTGACTGGACCACGACATCCATCGTCTCCACAAAAGGTACACTCTCGATCCCCTTATTTTTATATTTCAGTGACAGATAGAGGGAATTGTCGCCCAGAAACCCCGTCATGACCATCGCCTTGATCTCCTCGGCAGAATAATGTTTGTTGCCGTCGACCTGAACTGTTTTGACTGCATAGTGTGTCAGCCCCAAATATGAAGCCCCGAGCAGCACATTGATGATGCCCAACACGATCGCGATCCGTATCTTTACTCTGATATCTGGCATTTTTGTCACTGCACTGTACTCTTTCTCCATACTTTTTCCTCATCTCTGCAGCTTGTCACTCACCATAACTGATACGCGCCCCAAGCTTTGTAAAGTCCCCTGCTATATCCTGATAACCTCTTCTGATAAACCCTGAATCGGCAACCGTTGTGATACCCGATGCACACAGTCCTGCTACGACAAGCGCCGCGCCGCCTCTGAGCTCCCTTGCGATGACTGTCCGCCCCTCAAGTTCCCTTCCCCCCGTAACAATTGCCGTATCTCCCTCTATGGCGATCTCTGCCCCCATCCGCCGCAGCTCCTCCACAATACGAAACCTGCTCGAGAAGATCTTCTCCCTGACTGTGAGCTTTCCTTTTGCCATACACGCAGCCACAAGAAGCGGCGACTGCAGGTCTGTCGGAAAATCCGGATACACATCCGTCTCTATGTACGGGATATTTGTGATCCTGTCTCGGTCACACGCGTTGATCGTCATTTCGTTTTCTGCCTCACCGATGACGATCTCTGCCCCCATCCCCCTGATCGTATCACAGACACTGCCCAATTGTCTTATGGGAACATTTTCCAGCGTGATCTTCCCCCCCGCTGCCAGTGCTGCAAACAGATACGTTCCCGCGACGATCCGGTCAGAGATGATCTCATACTCGATACCGCGGAGCTTTGACAGCTCAACTCCCTGTATCACGATCCTGCCTGCCTTTAACTGCGTCCCGGCGTAATCGATCCTAGCGCCTGCCATATTCAGGAATTTGCACAGTTCGATGATCTCGGGCTCCTTTGCCGCATTCTTGATAACGGTTGTACCCCGTGCTGTCGCCGCTGCCAGGATAATATTCTGAGTTGCCCCCACACTCGGAAAAGGAAGATCGATAACTGCTCCTCTCAACTCGTCAGCATATGCATGGATATGATTCCCGTCAATCCATATCTGCGCCCCAAGCTTTTCCAATCCATACAGGTGCATGTCAATCGGTCTCTCACCGATGACACATCCTCCCGGGTAGTTGACATGCACTTCTCCAAGCCGCCCCAGCACCGCCCCCATCAAAACGACGGACGAGCGCATGGCAGAGACATACTTTTCCGGCAGCCGGTACTCCCGCACACTGCACGTGTCGACCGCGATCTGACTCCCGCTGTGCTCCACTCCCGCTCCAGTGCTCTTTAGAAGACTGCACATACATTCAATGTCCGTAATGCAGGGGCAGCCCCGCAATACACACTTTCCCGGGATCAGCACACATGCCGCCAGTATCGGAAGCGCTGCGTTCTTAGAACCCTGTATCTGCAGCCTGCCGTCGAGCGGCTTTTTTCCCTCCATCCTTATATACTCACTATTTCTGCCAAAATGGGCCATAGGTTTCACCACATAATCATATCAATCATCATATTATATGCGTGTACAGATGAAAAATTACCGGCAGTTTTTACTCACGTTCAGCACGATGCCGATCTCCGTCAGCAGAAACAGTGTCGAAGTGCCGCCATAACTGATGAACGGCAGCGTGATCCCTGTATTTGGGATCGTGTTGGTCACTACGGCTATGTTCAGGATGACCTGTATCGCGTAATGCGCCATCACCCCCACCACAAGCAGGGCTCCAAACCGATCCACGGTCTTGTTTGCGATGACCATACAGCTCCAGATCAGCACCACGAAGAGCAGGATGATCGCCAGTGCACCGAAAAGTCCCAGCTCCTCACATATGATCGAGAAGATCATATCATTCTGTGCCTCGGGCAGAAATCCTCTCTTCTGCATGCTCTGCCCCAGCCCTTTTCCCCAGATGCCGCCGGAACCGATAGCATACAATGCCTGGAGTGTCTGAAACGCCTTATCCGTGCTGTACGCTTCCGGGTGGAGCCACGCTGCGATGCGTCCCAGACGGAAATTGGATCCTGTCGTGTCCGCGTTTGCCACGTACGTGATCAGCGCTGTCGCCGCTGCGAGCACCGTGACGCCTGCCGCCACAAACCATTTGTAATCCGGTACCGCCACGAACACCATGGCGACAGCGATACCCATGATGATGATCGCCGAGCTCAGGTTGCTGGTCAGCACGTAGACGAGCCCTGCTATGATCGTGGGCGGTACCAGCACGATCGCAAGTCCCTTAGGTGTCCGTATGATATTTTTTCCGAGGCTCTCAAGTCTCTGGATAATACTCGCCAGATAGATGATAACGCCGATCTTTGCCACCTCTGCCGGCTGAAAAGTCGTGATCCCCACATCGATCCAGCGGCTCGCACCGTTTCTCGTGATCCCGATCGGAGATTTTACCAGCACGATCAGTATCGCGGACACGATCATTGCCAGCACATCCAGCCTCTGCAGCTCCCTATATGGAAACTTGATCATGATGAACAGTGCCACAAAGCCGATAACAGTGTTCTGCGCCTGGTTTTTTAGATAGTATGCAGAGTCCCCATAATCGATCCCTGCCTCATAGGAACTTACAGAGTAGATCATCAGAAGTCCGAATCCGACCAGAAACAGCACTACTGTCAATAGCACATAGTCCATGTTGTGTTTACTGCTGCGAAATTTTACCGGCTGCTTTGCCACAAGTTGCCTTGCCACAATATCACTCCTCCAATTTATTTACATATTCCTTGAACTGCATTCCCCTCACCTCATAATTTGGAAACATCCCCCAGCTTGCACACGCAGGTGATAAGAGCACCGCATCCCCTTCCTCGGCCTCCCTCACACAGCTATCGAGTGCCGCCTCGAAAGTATCTTCGAACAGGATGTCTTCTTGAGAAAATCCGCATCTCACTGCACACTCGGCTATCTTCTCCCGCGTCTGTCCGATCAGTACGAGCTTCTTCACCTTACCGTCAAACGCGCGGATCCAGTCATCGTAGGTACTCCCCTTATCATACCCTCCTCCGATCAGAACCGTCGGACGATCCATCGCCTTGATCCCCTGTATGGCAGCATCTGTGTTGGTCGCCTTAGAGTCGTTGTAATACACGACCCCCCGCTTAACTGCCACATACTCGATCCTGTGTTCCACAGCCACAAACCGCTTAATAGTGGCAAGTATGTTTTCCATCGGCACACCTGCACTCATACTGATCCCGATCGCTGCCATGACATTCTCTATATTGCAGATCCCCACAAGATTCATATCTGTCTTCACGTTCAGAAGGCGCTGTGACACGCCGTCTGTGGCGAGAAAGATCTCTTCCCCTTCATAGTACAATCCGTTCTGCAGCCTCTGAGCCGAAGAGAAATACACAACCTTTGCCGGACACCTTTCACCGAACTTTCTCGTATAATCATTCTCATGATTCAGGATACAGAAGTCCTCCTTTGTCTGATTCATCGTCACAGCTTCTTTCGCCGCAGCATAGTTCTCCATCGTGTGATGGCGGTTGAGATGATCCGGCGTGATGTTTAATATCGCCGATACCTGCGGGTGAAAATCCTCGATCGTCTCCAGCTGAAAACTCGAGATCTCCGCGACAGAAACTGTGTCTTCATGCATGAGCGGCGCGGCATCCGTGTAGGGATTCCCTATATTCCCAACGATGTACACACTCTCATAGTACTCCTGCATGATCTGTCCCACGAGCGATGTCGTCGTCGTCTTCCCGTTCGTGCCAGTGATCGCCAGCACTCTTCCCCTCGCAAAATGATATGCAAGCTCGATCTCTCCCCATATATGGATTCCCCGCTCTTTCATATATATCACAAAATCTGCATCCACCGGAACTCCCGGGCTCAGCACGGCAAGTTCAATACCATCTGTTATTTTTTTCAAAAATGCGCCCGTGTAAATGACTGCCCTGGTTTCATGACCAAGCTTCTCCTGGAGGGATGCCTTGACCGCCTCTATGTCCGTCTTGTCATTCCCATCATATATGACTGGCAGTGCACCGTTTCTTTCAAGCAATACCGCGGAACCGACACCACTCTTGCCGGTTCCCACAACCATCACTCTCTTATCCCTTATATCAATCATGATAGCCTCTATACCCTTTCCATGTTCTTAGGAACCGTTAACAGATGATCCCGGATAAACGATTTCTGAACAGTTCCTTATTCATATCCAATCTCTTCCAAATACGGAAGTATATTTTCAAAAAGCTGCCGCACGACCGGCGCCGCGATCTGTCCGCCATAATATGTCCCCTGGGGGGTGTCGATGATCGCCAGTGCCATGATCTTGGGGTCATCAGCCGGGGCAAATCCCAGAAATGACGCGATATACCTGCCATTTCCCCTTGGAAGTGTCTGGCTGGTAGCAGTCTTGCCGCCCACGCGGAAACCTTCCACATAGCCGTTCTTACCGCCGCCATTCTCCACAACCTGCTCAAGCGCATACCTCAATTTCTCTGTCGTATCCGATGACACGATACCTTCCGAGATCGGATAAACAAACTCGTCGACAGTTGTGCCGTCAGTACTCACCGCCTTCACGCCAAAATGAGGCGTCACCAGATTTCCGCCGTTGATCAGCCCCGCCACTGTTGTCATCAGTCTGATCGGCGTTATCTGAAAGGACTGTCCAAATGACATTGTGGCAAGCTCCACCTCGCCCATTTTATCCTGCTTGTGCACGATCGTCCCCGCCTCGCCCGGAAGGTCGATCCCAGTCTTCTGCTTCAATCCAAACTGTGTAAAATACTGATAATAACATTCCACACCAATCCTCAGACCGACAGTGATAAATACAGGATTGCAGGAATTCATGACTGCATGGGTAAAATCTTGTGCACCATGACCTGCTATCTTGTGGCAGCGGATCTTTCGATCGTCCACAATGATAAAGCCCGGGCAGGAAAACTGATCCTCCAGACGCACCGCACCGCTCTCAAGCCCCGCCGCTGCCGTGATGATCTTAAAAGTTGAACCCGGTTCGTATGTATCGTTGATACAGCCGTTTCGCCACATCTTGTTCAACAGATCCTGTGTGCTTTCCTGCGCTGTCTCCGGCTGCCCTTCCTCAGTGCTTTCCGGCTGTACGGTCTGTATCTGGAACTCATCGATCAGTGTATATGGATCATTGAGATGAAATTCCGGCACATCTACCATCGCAAGGATCTCCCCATTGTTGACATTCATGACAATGATCGACACACCAGCTGCCTGCTTTGTCTCATATGCCTGTTTTGCGAGCTGCATCGCATACTTCTGTATATTCACATCAAGACTGATGTATAGATCTTTCCCTGCCTCCGGTTCCTTTCTGCGCTCCCCCATACCGTCCAGCTCGATCCCTTTGGCATCTGTCAGTGTCAGGATCTGACCCTTTTTGCCTGTCAGATACTCCTCGTAGACAACTTCAAGACCGATAATCCCCTGATTGTCCCCGCCTGTAAAACCTAGCACCTTCGATGCCAGATCGTCATACGGATAATAACGTTTATAGTCCTCATCCACCTTCACTCCTGCCATATCATAATTTCGTATCCGATCACCGGTCTCTTTGTCCACATTGCTTTTGATGCGCTCCCTCGCACTGTACTTTTCTACACGCTTGCGCACATATTCCTCGGACAGTCCCAGCTCCTGACATAACATGCTGATCACCTTCTCAGGGTCTTCTAGCTGACTGTGGATGACCGATATGGTACAGACTGTCTTATTGTCTGCCAGGACAGTTCCCGTCGAATCGATGATCCTGCCCCTTGCAGCCTTGATGTCACGCTCCCTCTCATGAAGTTCTGTCGCAAGTTCTGTATAATATTCTGAGCAGAAGATCATCAGATATCCCACACGCACGCACAACAGTATGAGCACTAGCACAGACACCACACACAGTACAAAGGTTTTTCTCTTCTGAACGGTCATATTCCGTCTTCCCGCACTGTTCTTGATCGTCATCTTTTCCCTCTGATATCATAAAATCTGTATTGCTATTATTTTATGAGTGAGGGGAACAATATATGTAAATAAGACCATCGCTATTCCTGTGCGGGCTCTACCGGCGCCCCGCCGCCTGCTGGATCCGGGAGGTCATCGCCTTCGTCCATGCTGTAATCCATCTCTGCTGTCTTACCCGTTACCGGATCGATCAGTTCTCCTGTATTGGGATCAACCACATAGAACGGTCTCCCACCGCTTTCTCCTGATGTGCCGTCATCTGCACCGGGCTGCCCGTTCTCCTGGTCCCCGGATGCCGCATCACTGTCTTGGGCACCTTCTCCGCCTTCTTCACTGGAAGCCTCACCAGAAGCATCCCCCTGCACGATATTGCCGAGAAGATTGTCCACTTCCGCCTGCTCTGCGATCGTCATCTCCTCCGTCTTTGCAATATGCAGATAGGGAAGCACTTCTGTCAGGACATTTTTGACAATGCCTGTCGCATAAGTCGCGTGCGCCTGATCCTTCGCGTTTGGTCTGTCGATCACACAGTAAATGACGATCTGCGGATCATCAGCCGGCGCAAAACCTATGAATGATACAACATAATTTACTTTATCACGCGGGACCATCTCCGCAGTACCTGTCTTTCCACCGATCGCGTATCCCGCTGGGCGCGCTGACTTTCCGGTTCCTTCTGCAACTGTAGCATAGAGGTACTGTCTCATCTGTTCTGACGTTGTCGAGGAGATCGTCTGCTTCAGCACTCTGGGCTCGATATTTTTTATGGTGTCGCCATTTGAATTGACGATCTTGCTGACCATATGCGGCTCATAATAATATCCGCCATTTATTATAGAAGAGAAAGCTGCGACCATCTCGATCATCGTGACATTATACCCCTGTCCAAAGGAGGCTGTGGCAAGCTCTGCAGATTTCATTGACTTCTCATTGTAAACCAGGTTTGCTGTTTTGGGTTCCCCGGCAAGATCGATATTGGTCTTCAATCCGATATTAAAGATCTGTTCAAACTGCAGCGTATTTTTCACGCCGATCGCTTCGCCCATTTTCATGAACGCCACATTGCATGACATCTCAAGAGATCCGCTCACATCGAGCGTACCATGACCACCTTTTACATTGCACTTGATCTTGTGGCCTCCCACCTCCAGCAATCCCCCGCAATCGTATGTCTCATTTCCCACGATCCTTCCCGTCTCCAGCCCTGCCGCCAGCGTGATCGCCTTCGCCGTGGATCCCGGCTCATACGTGTCCGATATGCAGAAATTCCTCCACAGGGAATTCAGTGTATCGTAGTAAGTACTATCTGCCTCCATCTGCGCGATCTGCTCCTCCGTATAGTAGGCTGACAGATCCTTTGGATTGTTAAGGTCAAAGTCAGGGTAACTCGCCATCGCCATGATATCGCCGTTATTGCAGTTTTGTATGATGAGACCGATATTGTACGCACCGAGCCCCTCCCTTTCCTCATCTACATGTTCCGCATTGAACTGCTTGATATACTTTTCACAGATTGCCTGAATGTTGGCATCGATAGTACTTACAAGCGTGTAGCCATCTGCCGCCGCTATTGTCTTGCGCTCCAACGCCGCGTCATCATTCAGGTATCCGTACTCTCTTCCATTCGTACCATTGAGAATATCGTTATAGTACTCCTCTAGTCCATAAGTACCATTATTGTCCGTCCCCGTAAAACCGATCACATCACATGCAAGCGTATTGTTGGGATAACGCCGGATATACTCCTCCTCAAACCAGACTCCGTTAATGATACCCATATCCTTGTTTTTCGCCGCTGCCGCGTTGTGCTCATTTTTCCGGTCAAGGAAGGGACTCATCTCCTCGTAGGGAATCCGCCTCTTGAGGACATAGTACTGTGAGTTTGGATTGTCCGCCACATACTTCCTGAGTTCTGATTGATCCAACCCAAAACACTCGGCAAGTGCCGTGAGCGTTGGATCTTCATTCTTTTCGTCAGAAAGCATTACCTTACAGTCAAGAACAACATTGTATACTTTCTCACTCGCCGCAAGGATCGTTCCGTTCGCATCAAGAATACTACCCCGCTTAAACGGCAGCGTTTTGGAATCATAGCGCTGCTGCGACAGGATCTTTTTCTGGTAATCATTTCGATTGTCGCGCGCAAGACAGTACAGCCGTCCTCCCAATCCCGTAAAAGCCAGCAGAATGATCAGCATCATCACTGCCAGCTTCATTGATTTTACTTTATTCTGATTTATCCTCTGCTTTCTTTTGATCCTTCTGTCGGTTTTGGTATTCCTTTTACTTGTATTATTTTTATGAATACTGCTTCTGCTGCTATTTCTACTTCTGTCTGCCATCTGATCACCTTATCATTTATGATTCGGGTACTGCCCCATACTGACGCACATAATCATTTCCCTCGCCGGTATACTCGACAACCTGTCCCTCCTTGGCATATTTCATCCCGAGCTCATTGACCGCAATGCGTTTGATCTCCTCTAAGTCAATGCTGCTCATGATCTTTGTGTAAGTCTCATCATTTGCCAGTTTCATCTCATTGAGCTGGCTCTCCAGCCTTGAGATATTTGTAATGTGATTCGTGATATTTGACTGCAGGTTGATATAACCCATAAGCACACTGCAGATGATCACAAATGCCACAGCCGCCACTGCAATATACCCTTTATTCATAGGAACTGCTTTTACTTTTGTTTTGCGGACGGACCATGTATGAGGTCCTGATCTCTCATATTCCCGCCTTGTAGGTGTAGTCTGCAGCTTTTTGACTGCACTTCCATCTATATACTGACTGCCATGGCTGGCATTCTGGCTCCTGCTGCGACTATTGCGACTGCCTGCGTTCTGTCTGCTTACGTTCGTCCTTGTTGTTGAATTGGCATGTCTCATATATTCACTGTTCCTTCCTTAATCATATCAATCAATTAAAATCTCTCAAAAACCCTGAGTTTCGCGCTCTTAGACCGCGAATTTTGTTCCATCTCCTCCTGCGTGGGCAGGATCGGCTTGCGCGATATTACCTTTCCATACGGGATCTTCCCACAGATACACACTGGAAACTCCGGCGGACAGGTACACGGATTCTCCATCTCCCTGAAAAAATTCTTGACGATCCTGTCCTCCAATGAATGAAATGTAATGATA
>CAJUQU010000070.1:13156-15497 GCA_910588595.1 uncultured Lachnospiraceae bacterium
CAGTCTTCCCTGCGGATTCAACAGATCTATAAAATCCTGCAGAGAACTTCTGAGTACATCAAGCTCATGATTGCACTCGATGCGTATTGCCTGAAATGTTCTTTTCGAGGGATGTCCACCTACCGCACGCATCTTTGCCGGAATCGCTGCCTTGATGACTTCATTCAGCTCAAAAGTTGTCTCGATCGGCTTCTTTGCCCTCGTCTGTACGATATGTTTTGCAATATTCTTAGCAAACTGATCCTCCCCAAAATCCCTGATAACGCGATAAAGCGACTGCTCGTCGTAATCGTTCACGATATCTTTTGCGGTCAGTTCCTGCCGCTGATCCATACGCATATCAAGAGGCGTATCATACTTGTAGGTAAATCCGCGCTCTACCGTGTCAAGCTGATATGAGGACACACCCAGATCAAGCACGATGCCGTCCACACTGTTCACACCCTTTTCCCTCAGTACCTCTTTTGCATTGCAATAATTATTCCTGATAATGGTAACTTTTTCCCCAAATTCTTCTAATCGTTTCCCCGCTGCCTCAACAGCCGCCTCATCCTGGTCGATCCCATAAAATCTGCCGCTGTCTCCGAGCCTTTTACACACTTCACAGGCATGTCCGCCTCCGCCGAGAGTGCCATCCATATACACACCATCCGGCTTGATATTCAGTGCTGCAATTGTTTCCTCAAGCAATACTGATGCATGTCTAAATTCCATATCCATACTTCGGTTCCTTTCTGGGACTTCTCGAAAATCTCATCATAGGCTGCACCCGGCAGCATCAGATCATCAGCCCAAGTTCGGACATATGTTCTGCGATGTCATCCATATCATCGTACTCTGAATTTTCTTCCCAACGATCTCTGCTCCAGATCTCGATGCGTCCGCCTACGCCCACCAGGACGACATCTTTATCCAGCGCTGCAAACTCCCTTAACACAGACGGTATCAGTATTCTTCCCTGCTTGTCCACCTCCACACTGGCTGCCCCTGCCAGAAAAAAGCGTACAAATCTGCGAGATTCCTTGTTCATAAGCGGTAAAGCTTTCAGCTTCTCTTCAAAAGCGGACCACTCGGTGTTGTCATACACAAACAGGCAGCCATCAAGCCCCTTCGTCACCACGAAATCATCTCCCAGAGCTTCGCGGAACTTTGAGGGAATAATCAGCCTGCCCTTCGTGTCTATTGTATGATTGTATTCACCCATGAACATCCAATCACCGCCACTTTGCACCACTAAGTTCCACTTCCTACCACTTTGATACTTATTTTACATGAATTATGGCAAAATAACAAGCAGAACTTATGTATTTAAAAACCTTACATCCTGCTAAAAATCCTTTTATTCCCTATTATCCGACAAATCTCTGTGCCCTGTAGACAAAAAATGGAGAAAAATTCCAAATACGAAAGAATTTCTCTCCATTTCATTATCCAACCAGGTCAAACAAACTGATCTGGTTCGACTCCGGTATATCTCCTAACAGTCCCAGGTCCGCCATCAGATCGATCACGGTCTTTGATACTTTCGTCCTGCTCCTGAAATCATCTTTTGACAGAAACGGTCCGTCCTTTGCCGCCTCCATGATCGCGTCCGCCGCCTTCTCGCCAAGCCCCTCGATGCTGCTCAGCGACGGCATCACCTTGTCGCCCACGATCTGGAAGTTCCTCGAATGCGCCCTGAAAATATCGATCGGCTCAAACGCAAACCCTCTCGCGTACATCTCCTGCACGATCCGCATGTCCTTGAGCGCATCCTGCTCCTTGTTGGACAGGCTGTCGCCGCGCTTTCTGTACTCCGCCATGACGCGCTCAAGCTGCTCCCGCCCCAGGCACATGGTCTCGTACGAGAACGCCGATGCCCTGATACTGAAAAATGCACAGTAGTACGCCAGCGGATAGTTGATCTTGCAGTACGCGATGCGCCATCCCATCATGACATATGCCGCCGCGTGCGCCTTGGGGAACATGTACTGTATCTTCTCACACGACCACACATACCAGTCCGGCACATCGTGGTCGAGCATGTCCTGCTTCCATTCCGCCCAATTGCCGCATTTTCCTTTTGCCACAGTGCCCTTTCGCACAGCCTCCATGATCTTGAAGGACTCCTCCGAGTCCAGACCCATACCGATCAGGTACGTCATGATATCATCGCGCGTACAGATCGCCGTCGAGATCGTCGCCTTTCCCTCCTGGATCAGCGTCTGCGCGTTGCCAAGCCAAACATCAGTTCCGTGTGACAAGCCGGATATCCTGACCAGATCCGAGAAGTACTTTGGCTGCGCGTCGATGACCATCTGCATCGCAAAATCCGTGCCAAACTCGGGGATCCCGAGACACC
>CAJUQU010000071.1 GCA_910588595.1 uncultured Lachnospiraceae bacterium
CGCCAAAGGCAACCGGGAAGGCTGCGATCACACGGCGGTTCACGGTGCTGTTCAAAAGTGCCTGCGAGTATGCTTTTTTGCACGATGAACCGAGCTGTCTGACAACTTTCTCATCGCAGATCAGCTCAATGTCCCTGCACAGCATGATGTAGGCAGCCCACACCAAAGGATTGAACCAGTAGACGGACAAAAGAATGAATCCGGCTGGTTTGACCAGATGGTCTTTTCTTTTCAGATGCGTCATCTCGTGCAGGACTACATAGAAAAGCGCATCACTGTCAACACGGTTTGGAATATAAATGCGCGGTTTGATGATCCCGAATAAAAACGGACTCTCGATCGCGTCACTTTGATAAATCTTCTGGCTGATTTTTGTGCTGCCGCCATCCAGCGCTGCATCTGTTGGCACGGACATTTTGACGCGTCCTTTGAGATGCAGCCAGCTGATGACCATATAGCCGAGCATCAGCGCCATTCCCGCCAGCCATATCTTCGCACAGAACTGCACCGCTGTCTGCGCTTTGTCTGTGTGTTTACTATTGGCTGGCAGGATCGTGTTCACGGACTGGCTGACCGATGGTTTTGTGGCAGGGATGTTTGACAGCGTGTCTGGCTCTGACTGCACAGCTGTGTCGATGACCGCATCTGCGATCTGTGTATTTGGAATCAGGCTGAACACAGATTCCACCGAAAACGGAACCAGCAGACGGATCCCAACCAGAAGCCACAGAAAACTCCGCATGCTTTTCGGCGCTTTCCGCAGCAGAAAACGGACGAGGAGAACAGCCAGGATCAGATAACTTGCATAGATGCTCATCTGAAATATATTGATAAATAGTTTCTCCATATGAATCCTCCATATTTAGCGCGTGCACTACTCTTTGTAGGCATCGATGATCCTCTGGATCTCGTCGACTTCCTGTCTGGAGAGAGTTTTTCTCCGCGCGAAGGCTGCGATAAAGCTTGGCAGGGAGCCGGAAAAAGTCCGCTCAACTACTTCTGCGCTCTCCGCGGACTGCGCTTCCTCCTTGGAGACGAGCGATGTCACAACTGTCCCCTCGGATTTCAGGACTCCTCGCTCGGAGAGGCGTCGGATCACGGTATATGTAGTCGATTTCTTCCACTCTAACCGTTCGCTGCACAGACGTACCAGCTCACTGCTTGTCACAGGTTCATTCTCCCACAATATCTCGCAGAAACGGTACTCGCTTTCAAATATTTTTGGTGTCTCCATCATCATCTCCGCCTTTCCTGTTTATTGTATGGTGCGTTGGATAGGGGAAGCGCCTTCCAGCACCCATTGGTCTAACACATTAAACTCATTGTTAGTTTAACGCATTAGACCAATGCTGTCAACTTCTATTTTTGAGAGAGCTTACTGCTAATTCTGTGCTATTTTTGCCATTTCGCGTATTAATTTTTACATTTGGGTAGACATGTGCTTTTTCGATATGCTACGATGTGCTCCACACCGATCGGATGCAGTCAAAAATATATCTTAATTTCATACCCTGAAAGGATAATTGCCTGAACATATGAGCCACTCAAATACAACCAGCACAATATCCCTTGCAAACGCCAGTGGAAAGATACCCTACAACATGACAAACGACTACATGTTTCGAGCCGTTTTACAGAAAAACGCAAAAGTTCTCGCAGGGCTTGTCGGCTCCCTGCTCCATCTGGATCCCGAGACGCTTGACGTGGAGATCGCAAACCCGATCATCCTCGGTGAATCCATTGACGACAAGACTTTCGTGCTCGACGTGGAAGTCACTGTCAACAAGAAGACACACCTCGATCTTGAAATGCAGGTCATCAACTATGGCAACTGGAAGGAACGCGCCTTGAGTTACCTGTGCCGTTCGTTTGACAGCCTCACCAGAGGCAGTAACTACATCGATCTGGCGCCTGCGGTGCACATCGGTTTTATCGACTTCTCCCTGTTTGGGGACGCCCCCGAATTCTATGCCACATACAAGATGAAAAATGTAAAAAACCACAGGATTTATACAGACAAGATGTGGCTGTCTGTGGTAGAATTAAATAGTATCGAACTCGCTACCGAGGAGGATCGCCTGCACAAGATCGACCAGTGGGCGAAACTCTTCAAAGCTAAGACCTGGGAGGAGTTGAAGGCTATGGCTACGATGGATCAATATATGGAATCAGCTGTTAACACAATGTATGAACTCAGCGCTGACCGCATGGTCAAGGAGCAGTGCCGCAGACGAGCGGAGTACGAGCTATATCAAAAATATCAGGTGGAGGAGAACGCCAGAAAAGATGCCCTCATTGCGCAACAGAGGGCTGAACTTGCAGATAAGGATGCTGTCATCGCAGAATTAAAACGCCGGCTATCTGAATTACAACAAGAAAAATGATTCAAATTCCGCGAAAGCTATTTACACTTACACGTTCCGAGCTGTTTTGCAGAAAAACGCAAAAGTTCTCGCAGGGCTTGTCGGCACCCTGCTCCATCTGGATCCCGAGACGCTTGACGTGGAGATCGCAAACCCGATCATTCTCGGGGAATCTATCGACGACAAGACCTTCGTGCTCGACGTGGAAGTCACTGTCAACAAGAAGACACACCTCGATCTCGAGATGCAGGTCATCAACTACGGCAACTGGAAGGAACGCGCCTTGAGCTATCTGTGCCGCTCGTTCGACAACCTCACCAGAGGCAGTAACTACATCGATCCGGCGCCTGCGGTGCACATCGGTTTTATCGACTTCTCCCTGCTTGAGACGCCGCGGGTTTGCTTGCAATATTCTATAACCACAGCGCTTCACTTAGAATCTTCTGTGTCCTGACGTCCTCAAGGCAAACCATCTTTACCAACAGCCACGCCCGCTCTTCTTCTGTCATTTCAGTAATCTTTTGTGCCGCGCCGGAAACTTGCAGATTTTTGATGATCTCGCCCAGACATTCCTCTTTGTATCTGGCGCAGTTCATAGTTTCCTGCCATGCCTGCCGCTTCTTTTCAAGCAGTTCAAGCAATGGCGCTTTCGCCGTTTTTCCGTCAATGATCAATTTGATTTCGTCGAGAGAAAAACCTAACGCTTTTAATTCCAACAGTGCATTTAACTGTTGCACTTGTTCAGCCGAATAATAACGATACCCGTTGGAAGCGTCCACTTTTACCGGCTTAATAATCCCTTTCTTTTCATACAAACGTATTGCTTTTCTGGAAATTCCAAAAAAGTCTGCGATTTCTCCGATCAGCATAAGATCATTTTTCATAAAGCCCTCCTATTCTTCAAATGTATCATTTATCCTTTTTATGCATACTGAATTTGTTTTGAGGTTGTTCACGCAGGTTATGAGCATGGACATCCCTGCTAAAATGGAACCTCTGACCTGAAAGCAATAAACGACATCCGAAAATGCCATCATCCCGTTATAAATGAGTCTGTACCCTATGAACAGAATCATTAGATATCCCCCAATCCCGAACAAGCGCATGGTCGCATCGCTGACAGCCCTTCTCACATGCAGTTTCATATTGATCTTCATCAGTCTTCTGCTGTTTTCAGCACAGTGTGTCATCATTAAGGCTTGGGCATCGTACAACAGGATCGCATCTGCGTCCGTAAGCAGCGGCTTGATCGCGGAAGTATTCTCCGCCATAGCGTTTTGCGATGCTTCCTTTAATCTGGGACTGGCTTTCAACACGATCTTGCTGTTTATAACGAGTTGCGGAACCGCAAACATCCATGTTATTCCTAAAAAAAGCAAACTGCTCTTCAGCATCAAAAGACAGGACAACATTGTATTGATGACAGCGACTACAAGATGAGGGATATTGAGCGGACCGTTCATCATTGTAAAAGCCGCCTGTATATCGCTGTTTAATCTTGTGATCCACTCACCGCTGAAACGACGGTCTATCTGCTTGATCGGCAAACTTAAAATTTTATCAAGCATCTTTTTCTGGAGCCAGATCTCTACTTTGGCAGAAAATGCTGCATATTCCACCCATATGATTCCATTATAGACAAAAAGCATTGCGCAAAGCAAGCCGTATACTACACATAATCTCAAAAGTGCGCCGGAATGATCCATTTCCAGACATCTGAAAATAGATCTCATCAAATTTGCCGACAGCCAGGTCCTAAAAGCATCAAACGGCGATCGCAATAAAAGTAAAAATATGTATTTGCGCCAAAGCCCCATTCTCCTGACCAATATACTAAGATCACTCACGGATCATTCTGCCTCCCTCCATACGATAAATTGTGTAACTGTCGTCCAAAGTCTCGCGATGATGGGTCACATGTATCACTGTCCTGCCATCCGTCAGTTTGCGTAAGGTATCCAAAACACAATACCCGGTGTCCTGATCCAGCGCTGAGACCGGCTCATCCAGCAAAATGACCGGAGCATTCTTGCAAAGTGCCCTGGCTATCTGGATCCGCTGTGCCTGTCCGCCCGACACCTGGTTTCCACGCTCTCCCACATTTGTATCTAACCCATCCGGAAGCGTCTCGATCCATTTCGTGAGGCTCGCATTTTGACAGGCTGACCACACGAGCTCTTCTGGAATATTATGACCACAAGTGATATTATCCCTTATGGACAAGGGAAAAAGACTGTTATTCTGCATGACAAGCGCTACCTGCTTTCGGATCCTTTCCGGGAAATGCTCTCCTGCTATGACAGCCGTTCCGCAATCAGGCTCATAAAGACCGGCAAGAATTTTCAGCAAAGTGCTCTTACCACATCCGCTGTTCCCGACAATCCCGATGTACTCGCCGGGCTGTGCTCTGAGCGATAAGTTTTTTATCACCATATGACTCTCATATGAGAATGAGATATTTTCTAAAAAAACTGCGTATCGAACCATATTTTTCCCTCCAATCTGTCAACAGATGCGCTAAATCGCCGAAAAGAAGCATAGATACCCGGCATGTTCTGTAAAAACCCCGAAACATTTCCCGATAGATTGATAAATATATAGAAAGTACCCAGGCTTATGGTTTCATTTATCACCATAAATCCGCCGGATCCAAGCAATAACAAAAGCGGCACGAATGACAGCACGCCCGAAAGCGACATAAGTCTGGCAGAAATCCGCTCTTTCTTGATATTTGAATCGCCCCATTCAGATAGATTTTCCTTCATAGAACCCTTGATCAGCTCATATGCGCCATAAATCTGAATGATCGGAAACAGTTCCAGGCTCACATCTGCCAGCCCGTTGATTTTTTTCCTGCTGTTTTGGCATTGCTGTGTATAATTTTTAATGATCCTGCTCGAAAAGGAACAGTAAAGGATCAGCGGGATCACCGAAACCACAGAAATCATAGTCAGTTTCATATTTTGGCAGAGCAGAAATATAACAGTGACGACAAACGTACCTAACTGCTTCATCAATGAAAAAAGATTCTCACTCAGATAGTCAGAGATGTCTTTTAACTCATTCTGCATAGCGGACTGCTCTTCGCCCACATTGAGACTTGAGAGCGTCTGAACGTCACTATGTAAATAATATCCGGCATACCCCATCCGCAGTTCATGTGCAAAAGTTTCGCAGGTATAGGCAGACAGATACAACGACAAATACTCACTTATCGTGTGCACAACAACGATCAATGTACCGGTTGCAAAAAACATACCCATTCCGTTCTCTGAATGAAAAAGATCTGTAGTTCCGAGAACATCTAACAGCTGCGCTAAAAATTTGTTCCAGCACAAATTTAAAATGACAGACAGAAACGTGAACAGGAGCGCTGTCGTAAAAAGGACTTTGTGCAATTTAATAAGCTGCCTTAAAATCTTCATAAAAATCTCCCACTATTTTTAGGTAATACCGTGACTGTGAAAAATAAAATGCATTTCATATATAGCATAAACCATGTCCCAGGGGCAAGGTCAAGCGGGAATAACACATATCGATCAGACGCAATCGAGTAGGGGGAATGACCTTCTCCCCTACTCGCGCGTCGGGGTGCGTGCAGCAACGCTGCTAATTTCGCTACGCACCCCTGTGCATAAAAAGGGAGACTTCCGTCATCGGAAGTCTCCTTTGCTGTCACGAATGTGAAATTATTTTTTTCGCAAAAATGCAGGCTGCCGCAGAACAGATAATACCCTCTGCCATCAGACACGCTGTCATCCTAACCCAAATCTGGCTGAACTCCTCTGTTGTCGACATATTATGCAAGATACCAATATATCCTGTCGCCAGCCAAAAGCCGGTCAGTGTGAGTCCATAGATACTTTTATGAATCCGGTATCCGCGCAAGCCCAGCATGTTTGACAGGACAAAAAAACCGAGCTGCGTGACTGCCGCAAAGACAAGCCTTTTTTCCAGGTAAGGTCCGGTTTCGTGTAATGATACGTCAAATGGACCTATTTCCTTCATGTCATCCAGTGCATTGCGACAGAGATACAGGACAGCATGACCGTAATATGCCACCAGGAAAATGCTTACCAGGATGCTCCCGGCAATAAGTACTCCCGCAAACTTCGATCGCTGTTCCGCCAGCGGACTGCCCGGCATCAGACCGTATGCGGCGATCAGAGACAGGGGGAAGATCACATACAGCAGGTTCCTGTCATTATGCCCTACCAGAAACAGGGATGCGCCTATGATCGCCAGTGTCAGAAGGACGAGACTGGTGATTCCTTTTTCATAATGCCTTTTTAACTTTTTCAGGTACGAGATTCGTCTCTGCTCTCCCTGTTCGTCGGTAAGTTCTGTGCCTTGCAGCAGTTTAAGCTGTGTGCGGCACTGCTCGCAGCCGCCTATATGTTCTTCGATCAGGCGCCGGCTGTCCTCCGTACAGATCTTGTCCACGTAGGACGGCAAAAGGTCTTTGACGATATTGCAGTTGATTCCCTTCATTCGCTCTCCCACTCCTTTCTTTTTAAAAGTAGTTGTTCCTTTCCACGGTAAAAAGTCACTCTTGCCCAATTCTCGCTCCTGCCCATGATCTCGCCGATCTCCTTGAATGAGAGCTGTCCCATCACGCGCAGATAGATCACTTCGCGCATCTGCGGCGCGAGTTTCTGCATCTCCTTGAGTACATCCATGAGTTCCAGCCTGACGATCGCCGTCTGTTCAACATGATCCGACGCTCTTGCTTCCGGCATTTGTGCCTGTTCTGTCGGGATTTCGCGCCCGTTTTTTCCAAGATGCCTGTAAAAAAGGTGTTTGGCAATCTGGCACAGCCAGACAGACATCTTGCAGCTGCCGTCAAATCGTTCTAACGACAGGAAAGCCTGCAGAAAGCTTTCCTGCGTCAGCTCTTCCGCCAGCTGTGTATCATGGCATACGGAGAGCAGAAAATGATATACGATTTTTCCGTATTCCCTATATAATTCTTCCATGCAGACCTCCTTTCAGGCGCCGACGATTTTACTTTCCGCAGAGTTCACTTATATATCCGTTGGGGGAGAGATTCGTTACAACAGTTTCTGTTTTTTTCTGTCGATACGGATTTTTGCAGTTTTGCGCATCTTTCTGTCATGCGGATTTCCGCAGTTTTATACAGGATCATAGTGTATCGTTTCCTCTGTGTACTTCCGCTCCATATCGTGTTTTAACTTGCGGTTTTCCACGGTCTCGAAGACGATCGAGAAATCATAGTCTGCCGGGTAGAGCCGTTCCGCCGCCACGTGGAGCTTTACCCGCTTGTGGTTGATCCAGATCTTTTTATTCTGAAGTTGTACCCGCAGGATGCCTTTTTCATTGACAGGTTCACACACGATGCCGATCTTTTTGTCGGGAAATATCATCACGCTGTCCCCGCGTTTGTATTTTGTGCTGAGATCTGTGCCTGCGGACAGTTTTTTTGTCTTTGATATCCTTCGCGTGCCATGTTTCGAAATACCGGTGTCTTTATTTTGAGTTTCATCTTTTTGAAATTTGTAGCTGTCCACAGCAGCATCGCCATAAGCCGCCCGAATCGCCGTTTTCAGCATTTCGTCTGGCATGCCGAGTCTGTCTGCGATATAAAATGCACAGCTCTCCCCCGCTTCCCCGATCACCATCTGGTACGTGGGGCACAGTGTTTCCTTGTCGAAGGTCATTCTCGCGTTGACGACATCTGGTGTCTTCTCCGCATATTCTTTTACCTCGGGATAATGCGTCGTGGCAAGGAACAGACATTCGCTTTTTCGCAGTTCCTCGAGTATCGCGACAGCGATCCCCATGCCCTCCGCGGGATCGGTTCCAGAGCCCATCTCGTCCATGATCACGAGGCTGTCCCGGTTTACCTCTCCCAAGACCTCCAGCACGTTTTTGATATGTGCCGAGAATGTCGAGAGATTTTCGGCGATGTCCTGCCCGTCCCCGATGTCGCACAGATATCCGCTGTTCATGCAGATATCCGCAGCCGTGCAGGTGACGTGAAGCCCGCATTGCGCCATGATGCAGCAGAGCATGACTGTCTTGATCGCCACCGTCTTTCCGCCGGTATTGGGGCCGGTTATGATGATTCCTCTCGCCTGCTTTCCGATTTCAAACTGCAGGGGGACGTTTACTTCCTTGTCCATCAGCGGATGCCTTGCGTCTGTCAGGGCGATCCGGCGCTCTGTGTTGATCTCCGGTTCCACGGCGTCCATGTCGATGCTGAGTTTGCCCTTCGAAAATATAAAATCCAGTTTTTCCATCATGCGGATATCTTCGCTCATCGCACTGACGGCTTCTGCGACCATTGCCGTCAGCGTGTACAGGATGCGGTAGACCTCGTTTTCCTCACTGATGCGCAGCAGCTGCAGCTCCTCGCAATATTTTGCGACGCTCACCGGCTCGATGAAAAAAGTATTTCCGGTGGCAGATTTATCGATCACACTGCCTGGTATCTTGAACTTGTATTCTTTTTTTACAGGAACGCATATTCTTCCATTTCGTGTGGTGCAATAGCTGTCCGCCATGCACTCTTTGTTGGAGCGCATGATCTGTTCCGCCTTCTGCTTCATCTGCTCTTCGCACCGCATGATATCGCTTCTGATCTGCCGTAAGTCTTTGGAGGCATAGTCGTCGACGGCACCATTTCGGATCTGTTCGCTGATCTCCTCCCTGAGCGCTTCCAACGCGTCCAGATTTTCCTCATAATAGGCGAGCGGATTGTTGAACATTTTGCCTCTGCCCAGATAATCTTTCAGGCGCTGGACGGACACCAGAACTTTTTCCACGCGCTCTAGCTGGTACGGCGTCAGGCAGTCCCCCTTCTCCGCGATCGTCAGGATCTCTTTTGCCTCCGCGACATTCTGCAGGGGCGGGGTTCCCACTCTTTCGATCAGGATCCGGCTGTTCGTGGTGTCCCGCAGCTGTTTTCTCAGCTCACTCTCCGACAGATAACACCCTGTTTCCGCTATCGTTTCCTTTGCTTTGTCTGTGACTGCAAGATCTTTCCACTGTTTTTTTATTTTATCAAATTCTATCTGTTGATCAATATTCATTTTTAGTCCTTTCTTTTTCTGGTTACTATTTATTGTCTATCCTCTTTCTGTCCGCGCGCTTGTTTTGGTCAAAATGAGCTGTGACGGTTTGTTTTATGAGCCTGCACTGTTGTAGTGTTTTAGCCCGTGCGTCCACATCGCACATGTGATCGCCGTAAACAGCACAACGACGCCGATCCCATAGACTGCTCTTTGCAGAGTCATTTCCCCCACCATACTTTGCACCGGCAGTGTTGCCATGATCCCGTACGGCAGTATCAGGTAAAAGATCACTTTGTAAACTCCGTGGAGCGCGATCCCAGGCAGCTTCATACATAGATCTATGCCAGCCTCCTCCAACTGCTCCATGCGCGCCATCGAAACGATATACAGTGAAACGGAGCGAATGAGGATCTCCATCTCATAGTACAAGATTTCCATGAGCACGATCCAGAAGAGATATGACGCCAGACCTGCCAGTGTCAGTCCCCGCTCCAGCTTCGAAACACCGAACGCAATGATGCATATGCTCATCAATATGAGGGGAATGGAACCTGGACTGATGTTTTCGAACGTCAGCCGGAACAGTGGACTGACTGGTTTCGACAGATACAGATCCAACTCCCCTGAACGGATCTTCTGCGGAATAGCATTGGTTCCAAAGAAATATATGGTCATATTGACGGCATTGAGCAGCGAAAATGTCCCTATATACAGGATCATCTCACCCTTTCCCCAGCTTCCGATCGTCTCCACGTTGGAATACACCACCCCGAATGCCAGCAGCTGTATCAGAAACAGGCTTCCATCCACAAAAAAGGGCGCAAAGAAATCCAGCCGGAACACAGCGATCCCATGAAAACGCAAATAAAACAGTTCCCGCAGCACACGCATATTTTTCCTGATCGCACTTGATCTGGTCTCTTTTCTGTCTTTTTCTTTCATTATATCCCCACCCCGTCATAAGTTTTAAAATATTTTTTCTGAGTTCCCCGGATCACAAGCTGGATGACCACGCACCAGCAGGCGATGACCGCAACGCCTTCTAACATCTCGTCCCTGCACATTCCAGTCAGCAGCATGGATGGCAGATAGGTGACGTAATAAAATGGCAGGAGGCGCAGGATGCGGACCACGTTTTCCGTAAACAGCGCCAGCGGAATGATACTTCCGGTGATCAGCGAGACCAGGTTATTCTTGATCATCAGAAATGTGCCGATGCCCTGGTATTTCAAAGTCAGCAGACCGAGAAAATAATTGAGCTGCACCATAAAGACCATTCCCAGCACCGCCATAATGACAGCGCACGCGATCACAGACCATTCCGTCACAAAGACAAACTGGATCCTGAATACGAAGATCCACACCACTGCCGCGATGAAGTCAAACACAAGATAAAACAGTACCACGCCCAGCTCCATCGCCATAAAATACAGTTCTATGCCGGCAGGTATCACCATGTACTTTGAAAAAGTTCCGTTCCGGATCCTGTAATGGATCTCGCCGCTGATTCCGTCAGACATCTCCAGCTGCGACAGAAAGGAGTTGACGATATAATAGGAAAGTATGCCGTGAAAGGTGAACATGCCGACAGTTTCCTTTCCCTGGAACAGGATCCCCCATAACAGATACGCAAACAGGATCCTGGAGATGGTGAAGATCATATTGAAAATCACGTCTGCCCGCCATACCAGCTGTGTCTTCGTGTATGTTTTCGCTATTGCCCAATATTTTCTCATGCTATACCTCCGTTTTCATCGATCCCCGTCTCCTGGTAGATGCGTTCAACCACAATGCCGATCTCTTCCTCCTCGACCACAATATCCTTGGGTTCGTGCGCCATGAGCTCCGAGAACAGATGCCTGGCATTTTCCTTTGGCGTTTCGTATATTTTTTTGTACGGCTCATCCATGACGACGTCCACCTGCTTTCTCTGTTGCAGCGTGTAATCCGTCGGACTGTCATAGGTCACGATGATTTTCTTGTTCCTCTGGTATCGGTCAAACAGTTCGTCCGTTGCACCGTCGTAGATCTTTGTGCCGTGGTTTATGACGACTGTCCGCCTGCACAGTGTCTTGATATCCTCGATGTAGTGCGAGGTCAGGATGATCGTTGTTCCCTTTTCCTCGTTGATCTCTTTCAGGAAATTGCGGATCTGTTTCGCGGCGATGGCATCCAGACCGATGGTCTTTTTATCCGTGAATCATTCCATTGGACAGAAATTGGAGCCGTGCGCCGCATAGCGGCTTGATTCCTCTGCACGGGGCTGTGCATAAAAAGAACATGACCATACAGCCATGTTCTTATGATTCCAAAATTTATACCATAATACTATAGCGATTGTAAGGCGAAAACGCCAACAGCATACGCTGTCGACAAATGGGCAGACTTCTAGCACAGCGTTGGCTAAATGCCAAAATCTCCCCTGCAATATTTACTTTGCAATTTTCTCCATTACAATCAAGGCTAACATGCAAAATCCTCCTAAAATTAATTATATTGCAACAGTACAGTTTTTTGTACTGCTATACTGTTTATCATACGTGCAAACAGGCTGGTTGTCAAGTACCAATTTTAGGCGTCATTTTTATAACTGCAGCACCACATCAAACTGGTCGAGCACGTCCTGGCTCCGGTCATGTGTGATCACGATGACGATCTTATCCCTGATACCGAAGATCATGTTAAATATTTCGTTCGCTGTATCGGCGTCCAGATTGCTTGTCGGCTCATCGAAGATGAGGACATCGTAATCGTGGATCATGAACCTCGCGATATCGATCCTCTGCTTTTCACCGAACGAGACTTCTCCGGAATCCGCGGCATCGATCTTCTTGCGGACAAGCTCGTTGTCAAGCTTTAGATGCTGGCAGAGCTGCGCTATCTTGGTGTCGGGTATATCCTTTCTATATAGTATGATATTGTCCCTGACAGAACCGTCGATCAGAAACTCGTTCCGCTGGATATATCCGATCCTGTCATAAACGCAGTCAGAATCCAGAGCTCTGATATCCTGTCTGTTGACCAGAACATTTCCCGTATACTCGGTTTGTGTCAGATACTTCATCAACAGGCGCATCAGCGTCGATTTGCCCTTTCCCGATTCCCCGACAATGGCGTATTTCCTGCCAGCCTCAAAGGTCATGTTGAAGTCGTGGAAGATCTCTTTGTTTCCAAACTGCAGATTCAGATCACGGAATGCGATCTCCTGCACCTTTCCAGTGATCTCCTTCGCCGTTTTTTCTGCTATGATCTGTTCCTGATCGATCCGCTGTATGATCTCGCCTGCTGTTCCCATCAGATTTTTGTCCTGCACGAAAATCTGCAGCGGAGAGAATACACCGTTCAGCAGCTGTACTGCGGAGATCAGCAGCCCAACTGTCATATTCCCGCGAAGAACAAACCATATCCCGACAGCCATGCACGACAGCTGTGACAGCATGCCGATGAACATTCCTATGTCATTCGAAGCGACTTTGGCAAAAAGGTAACTTTTTCTGGATTTTTCATACACATGGTCATTCGCATCCAGTTTTCCACTGAAAAGATTTCCCAATCCCAGCAGTTTCACCTGCTCAAAACCTTTTAGATAATTCTCGAGAACTGCCATATAGCTGCTGTTATGCTGTGTGTACTCCACCGTCTTCTTCGCCATGACTGCGCCCGGAATCTGGGAGAGGACAACCGTCACACCGGAGAGGACAACGAACGATAAGCCGAGTTTCCAATTGATGATAAAAATGGATAGCAGGCTGACCGATGCTGACATAATATTAGAAACGATGCTGCATTTCGGCATCAGGTAATTGTCCACCACAAGATCGATATCTTTCGAGTACAGACTCAGGTAATGTCCGTTCTTCTCAGACAAATAAGCATTCAGCTCCTTGTGGTAGAGCGCCCTGTACAGCTTTGTCTTTATGCAGCGGACGACCTTGTTGACATAGACGATCCTTGCATAGTCATACAAAAACGAGGCGATCAACCCGCACACTGCCATACCGATACACAGCAGCATCGTCATCTGGAGTGAATCGGACGGATTGATCACCACATCGACCACTTTTCCAAGACAGAATGAAAATACTGCCATGAAACATGCCGAAACCAATCCGATAAATGCCGTCAAAATAAAAATCCCCCTGTACCTTTTTTCTGCCTCTGCCATCTTAGCAACCTCCTTGCGATACGCACCATTTTCCTGATAATCCTGTCTGTGCCTATCATAAATAAAATAACCACCGATGTAAATAGCTGTACATCAAGTGGTTTGTTTTGAGGGATAAGAGGTTCGGATTTTCAGATCAAATCAAACAGATCCAGCTGTCCGTTTTTCCAGGACTTCTGAACAGCATCTTTTACAATGTCACCTTCATGCCGGTTTCCGATCAGAAAAGGCGAGAACGGATCGTGGTTTTTCATATTTGACAGCACTGTCGCCCTGTCGTAATTGGCATAACAGTAAAGACAGCCGTGCCCACATGTATTGTAGGCACCGATATCGGCACCGAGCAGACAGGTGCATGCCTCCCGCGCCATTTTTTTCTGCGGGACTACCAGTTTACAGCCTAACGCCTTTTCCAGCACAGCCTTTGACATACATCCGTCGGCATCAACGTTCTTTCTGATGAGCTGCTCATTTTCACAGCACAGATGGATCTGCATCCCATACTCCTGCGCGATATTCGAGATGGCGTCGATGAGCTGTTCCTGCTCCTCATGTGTGACACCGCGTACGCCCCGAAAGTTTTTTCTGGTCTTTTCGTACAGATCGATAAAACTCACGACACACTGACCGGTGTACTTTGAAAGTACTTTTGCCATGGAGGCAAATTGCCTGATATGATAGGCGACGGAATATTTCTCTGTGACAAAAATCGGATCGTACCGCCAGCTGATTCGCTGTTTTCCAGTCTGTTCAGAAAGTTTCTGAAAAGAACGGATCACATGCTCCGCGGGCGGGACAAAAGGCTCGATATCCGTCCCATAGGGCGTGACTGTCACAAACCAGAATGTGTCAAAAGTGGACAATAACGCCTTGAAGGAATCTGTATCACCAAACATCGGCTGAGGATTCTTGGTACAGAATATCATGACGTCGATCTTTTCGGGATCCAGCAGATATCTTGTCACCTGTGATGGATAATAAGGATTTCGCACGAGCACAAATCCTTCTCTGATGCGGTTGTAGAACCATTTGCTGTAGTATGCAGGGATATCTGTCCTGCTTCCTGTATTGAGTACCATATGACATCGTCCTAATAAAAATTGGGCATGGGTGAATCAGGATATGCTCCGAGCATATTGAGCACATAGGGCCACTTGCCGGTATCTTCTATGACAAACCCGTAGATCACGCCCATGTGCCGGTGCCAATGCCGGAATTGCCCTAATATCAGGCGAAATCTGCTCATACTGCAGTTTGTCGGATTTTCATAGAGCATCGCGTCCTCAAGTGTTGATGTATAATTTTGTATTTTGCTGCGTATCTGCCCCAAATAGTCTTCCATCTGCTCTCTCGTCAGCCTTTCATCTTCCGTCGGAATGACATTCAGATCAGCCAGGGTATCTGTGTGAAATTCCGGGTTGGTGTAGTCTGCATCATATGGATTGATGTACCACCGGTCCATGGAATACAGCATATGATAAAAATACTTCCACATCGGAATCCCGTCGTAGCGTTTTTTCCAGAGCGAATCAGGGATGCATTTCATCAGGTTTTCTGTCTCCCAGAGCGCCCGGTCTGTCAGGTACTTTATATCGTCACATAGCATTTGTCATAACCTCCGTTTTATTTTAATAGACTCTCGGAGTCTCTTTGTGCCTGATATTGTGAGCAGATTTTTTGTCAGATGTGCACAAATTTATGAGGCGTACGTGACACGTACGTTGA
>CAJUQU010000072.1 GCA_910588595.1 uncultured Lachnospiraceae bacterium
TTTGGTAGTCTGCGTAAGTAACTGTGCAGCGAGGTGTGGTCTTGCGGCGCAGTTACTTACGCAGACTACCAAAGTTATATCACCAACAGAAGCCAGCAGTTTGAAAAACAGGAGCAGGAGGCGAAGAATGAACGCCGGGCATATGACAAACAACAAGAAAAATTCCGCCGGATCCAGCAGAAGGTAGAGCACCAGCAAAATGCCATCAGCCGCCAGGATCCTCACACTGCGGCTCTATTGAAAAAGACCATGCACCGGATAAAAGCATATGAATCACGCTTTGAGAAAGATTTTGAAGATATGACTGAGATGCCTGAGTACGAGGAAGCGATGTTCACCAAATTCGGAAATCAAACCGCCATACCAAACGGCAAGGTAGTACTGGACTTCACGCTCGATGCACTCCGCGTTCCCACAGGCGAAAATGCGCCGGAATCCGTCGTACTCGCACGCGATATACACCTCTTTATACAGGGTCCTGCGCATATCTGCATCACTGGAAAAAACGGCTGCGGCAAGACGACTCTCATGCGTATCCTGGCAAAAGAACTGCTGCAGCGGACAGATATCAAAGCCGCCTACATGCCGCAAAATTATGAGGAACTCCTAGACTTAGAACAGACACCTGTAGAATTTTTATCGGACGGCAGCAAGGAAAGCATCTCTGCCATGCGCACCTATCTCGGCAGCATGAAATTCACTGCGGACGAGATGATGCATCCGATGCGGGAACTGTCGGGCGGACAAAGGGCAAAGATCATGCTGCTCTACCTCGACACTTCCGGCTGCGACGTGCTGCTGCTCGACGAACCAAGCCGCAATTTCTCGCCGTTGTCCAATCCGGTCATACGGCGCATGCTCGCGGATTACCAGGGGGCGATCATCAGCGTATCCCACGACCGCAAATATATCGCAGAGGTGTGTGATCAAATATACGAACTGACCGCCGACGGCTTGATCATACCATCGCTCGCTTGATCGCGTCCATCAGTTCGTCATATGTCTCATATGCCGCAAGCTCCGGGTTATCTGCCTTGATCTTGTCTGTGCTCTTGAATAGAAAGCCCGCTTTGCCCGCTTTGATCATGCCAAGATCATTGTAACTGTCACCGCTGGCGATCGTCTCATATCCGATCGACTGCAGCGCTCTGACAGTCGTGAGCTTGGACTGCTCGCAGCGCATCCTGAACCCTGTGATCTCACCACTTGGCGCAACCTCGAGCGAATTGCAGAAGATCGTCGGCCAGCCAAGTTTTTTCATCAGCGGCGTCGCAAACTCTGAAAAGGTGTCGCTGATGATAATGACCTGTGTGATGGAGCGGAGTTCATCGAGAAATTCCTTTGCACCTGGTATCGGATCGATCTTTGCGATCGTCTCCTGGATTTCCTTCAAGCCAAGTCCATGTTCCTTGAGGATCCCCAGTCTCCATGTCATCAATTTATCATAATCCGGCTCGTCACGCGTCGTCCTCTTCAGTTCGGGAATGCCGCTCGCATCAGCAAACGCGATCCAAATCTCGGGAACCAATACGCCTTCCAAATCCAAACATGTTATGTACATCTCAATACCCAGTCCTTTCTGTAACTTTTAAAAGTGATAAACCACGATACCGATTATAGCACATATTGATTCCTGTATAAAGAAGATTTTTTATTTTCCGAAACTGTTCCCTATCCTTCTGTCACCTGTACATCACCGCTTGTCGTCTTGACCACGATACTGTTGGCTCCACTGCTGTCCCCATGCGTTCCATGAGCGCTATTTCCTTTCTTGGAAAAGCTCAGTTCATCGTCAAAAAAGGTCTCAATATCACCGCTTGAAGTATCTGCCTTGAATTCAAACATGTTATCCGGTGAAAGCTGGATTTTCGCCGTTCCGCTGCTGCTGCCCACACTGAGGGTTCCGGCAAGTTTTCCGAGTTTTAGATTGATGTCACCGCTGGTCGTACTGATACTGCCGCTCCCCTCCTGCGCCTTGATCCAGACTTCGCCGCTGGTCGTATGCGTCTCCCACGATCCCGCTACACCTTCCATCCGAATGTCCCCCGAAATCGTATTGACTGTCCTGTCCCCGTCCCCCGCGAGGATCTTGATGCTGCCGCTCGATGATTCCGCCTTGACAATTCCGTCGATGCACTGTACTGTGATATCGCCGCTGGTCGTCCCAAGCTGAGTGTTTCCCTGCACTGTGTCTGACTTAATATTCCCGCTGATGCTTTTGATCTTTGTCGTACCTGTCAGCTGCTTCACCGTGATATCACCGCTGCTGCTCCCAATATCCAACTCACCTGTCAACTCACCGATATTGATATCACCGCTGATCGTCGCGATATCGATCGCTCCCGTGAGACCACTGACATCCGTACTGACAGCGCTTACTTTGACATCTCCACTGCTGCATCCCAGAGACACAGTCTGTGCTGTAATATCGGGAATCATTATATTTCCACTGATTGTTTCCGCCTGAAATCCGCTCTCAAGCACAATATCCATCTCGGACCGGATATCACCGCTGGCTGTGGAAAGCAACAGCTGTCCCTTGTAGGATGCCGGCAGTCCGATCTCCGTGTAACCATATACGGACCGAATCCCAAATCTTCCGATCTGCAGTTGAAATTTTTTCCCCTCTCTCTTTTTTCCCCGTATCTCTATTCCACTGCCTGCCACTGTCACCGTAGAGAGCTCATCCTCTTCCAGATCAAGTTCGTTGTATTCCCTTATCGTGAGAATGTCCTCCTCACTTTCATAGATACGGATGTCATTGTTATTCATGTCATACTGTAGCGAAATATGGTCGATCCCGTCAAGCGGGATCTCCTTTTCCATCACCAGCTGCGGGCTTCCATGGCTTGCGTAACCTCCGCCGTTATATCCGCCCACATAGATGCTATGTCCCGCTATGCCATATACGAGGATCCCGCACAGACCCACAGTCAGTATGCACAAAATCACAAGTGTTGTGATTTTCATCTTTTTCATACAGACGCTCCTCCTTCTATAAGTGCTTTTCTTCCGCCCTCAGCTCAAACACCAGCTGCACGATCTTCTGGACGCACGCCGCGATCAGAAAAATGATCCATGTGACATTCCATGCAAATGTCACTATGCTGATCGTAAAATAGAGCAGGAATGTAATCGTCCATATCAGGGAATGGATCGTCTTGAGCGCTGCCTTCTCCTTGTTGTCATGATATCTTACTTCCTTGATCTGATCGACCATATCCTGATCATTCTTTTTGATATATCCAGGATACATATTTGCTGCATAGACGAGCATGACTGTCGGCGGAATGCAGATCACGATCGCCATCACAAAACCAATAGCCATCATTATGTCCTCATCGCCTAGGTATTCACTGAGCATTCCAAAAAAGAGAAATACCGCCCCCGCAAAGATATACATCCCCACCGCACATGCTGTCATCATCGCTTTCTTCTTCCGATCCTTCTCCGACAGTGCAAACAGATTTTTCTCCTCCACTTCCGGGAACAGCTCTGTCACATCACCGATGGAGTTGATCACGTTCTGATACGCGTCCTTCTCAGAGTAACCATCTGCCACCATATCATTGTATTTGTCAATGGCGCTCTGGGTCATCTCCTGCTTTAAGTCCAGCGCCATCCTTGTCTTAGGTGCATCGGCAAAAATTGTGCTGAAATACTGTCTGATCTTCTCATCCATATTCACTTATCCTCCTCATAATATTGCAGTTTCTAATTTCAGATCTTATCATTTTAATAACTTATCGATGATCTCCTTCGCCTCATGCCACTCCTGCTTATAGCCCTGATATGCTTTCCTGCCATCATCTGTGATGGCATAATACCGACGTCTGGCGCCGACTGTCTCATCCCCCCAGTAGGTCGTGATACAGCCTGCCTGCTCAAGCCTTCGGAATGCCGAGTACAGTGTTGCTTCCTTCAGTTCATAGGCATTGTTGGTCTTTTTCATGATATCCTTGTTGATTTGATAACCATAACTATCCTGCTCGATCAGATTGGAAAGAATGATCGCCTCAGTATGCCCCCTGAGAATGTCTGATGTGATTGACATATGACTCCTCCCTTCTTTTCTTAATACATTGAACTGTTAAAAATCCATACTTCTGCTCACGATCACTTCTGCCAGAAAATATTACTTGTAGATTGCTTCTTCAAAATATGGATCTTGTTTAAATTTTCTTGATATATACTATACAACAATATACCTCATCTGTCAAGGTATATTATCATAGTAAAGTATTTCGTTATACAAAAACACATAGTTCCTCTGCATGGGGCTGTGCAATCGAGTAGGGGAACGACCTTCTCCACTACTCGCGCGCCGAGCACCCGTCAGCTTTTGCTGACATTCTTCCTCTGGGTGCCCGTGCGCATAAAAAAAGTGTATAGATCTTATTCTATACACTAAAAATCATATATTTTTTATTCAGTGTGATCCTGCCAGAAAGCAATCTTCAAACACGATCCAATATCTGCCTCGCCACATACACGCCGCTCGCCGATGCGTGTGACAGGGAATGTGTCACGCCGCTCCCGTCACCGATCACATAAAGCCCCTTGTATCTGGTCTCCAGATTCTCGTCAATATCAACCTCCATATTGTAGAACTTGACTTCCACGCCGTATAGCAGCGTGTCATCGTTTGCCGTTCCAGGTGCGATCTTGTCCAGGGCATAGATCATCTCGATGATGCCATCGAGAATCCGCTTCGGCAGCACAAGGCTCAGATCGCCGGGCGTCGCAGCAAGTGTCGGTGTGACAAGCCCCTCCTCGATACGCTTTGTGTTGCTGCGCCTGCCGCGCACAAGGTCGCCAAAACGCTGTACGATCACCCCTCCGCCCAGCATGTTTGAGAGTCTTGCGATGCTCTCGCCATATCCGTTGCTGTCCTTGAACGGATCAGAAAAATGTTTTGCGACCAGAAGTGCAAAATTCGTGTTTTCCGTCTGTTTGTCCGCGCCCTCATAGCTGTGTCCGTTGACCGTGACGATGCCGTTTGTATTCTCATTCACCACGATCCCTTTTGGGTTCATACAGAAAGTCCGCACCCTGTCCTCAAACTTCTCAGTCCTATATACGATCTTACTCTCGTAGAGCTCATCTGTGAGATGCGAGAAGATCACTGCCGGAAGTTCTACGCGCACCCCGATGTCCACACGGTTTGACTTCGTGGGAATCGCAAGTTTGGAACAGATGCTTTCCATCCACTTGCTCCCGCTCCTTCCGACAGAAATGACACACTTGTCACATTCATAGCTTGTATTCTCACAGAACACACGATACCCGCCGTCGATCACCTCGACATTTGTGACCGGTGAATCAAAGAAAAAGTCAACCTTGTCCTTCATCTCTGCATAAAGGTTTTCCAGTACAATATAGTTGATATCCGTTCCCAGATGACGCACGGAGGCGTCAAGGAGATTCAGCTTATTCTGCAGGCAGAGCTTTTTCAGATGCGTTCCCGCTGTCGAGTACATCTTTGTACCTTCCCCGCCATACTTCATATTGATCTCGTCCACATACTCCATCAGCTCGATCGCCTTTGCTTTGCCGATATGCTCATACAGCGTCCCGCCAAAATCATTTGTAATATTGTACTTTCCGTCTGAGAATGCACCTGCACCGCCAAAACCGCTCATGATCGAGCAACTCTGGCATTTGATACAGCTCTTTACCTTGTCACCGTCAATCGGACAGCGTCTCCTGTCAAGAGCGTGCCCAGACTCGAAGACCGCAATCTTCAGATCACCCTTTTGGTGAATCATCTCATACGCCGAGAAGATCCCTCCCGGACCTGCCCCTATTATAATCACATCATAAAACATACTTTACCCTCACTTTCCAGCACTCTTTCCCCAGCAGTCCAGTATCCACCGCATGCCCTTTCTTTCTGCCAGCCCTATATGATCTCATTCTAACACATTCAGGGGGAACTTGTCATGCAGAAATCTAAAGAGAGCCGCCCAAATTTCGGACGACTCTCTTTGTAAGTATATTAAGTTGGTTAGAGTGAATACGAAACCTATTGCACGCTCTATTACTGCAGGAGTGAGAGTACACCCTGGTTTGCCTGATTTGCCTGTGCAAGGATCGACTGACCTGCCTGCATGAGCACCTGGTTGTTGGAGAACTTCACCATCTCCTCCGCCATGTCTGTATCGCGGATCGCTGACTCTGCAGCTGTGGTGTTCTCTACTACGTTGTCCAGGTTCGAGATCGTGTGCTCTAAACGGTTCTGCACTGCACCGAGGATAGAACGCTGTGTCGATACGATCTTCAATGCCTCGCCCACTACGTCGATCGCCTCTCTCGCGTTGTCACCGGTCTCATCCACGATACCGATCGATGTGCTCTTCAACTTGTTTACGCCAAGTCCTGCCGCCGACATTGTGTCGATCGTCGCGGAGATCCTGTTGGTGAGGTCAGAGTCCGAACCTGCGTGCACGTTGAATGTCAACGGAGCTACCACTTTCTCGCTCAGGTTGCTGATGAAGCCACCGAAGTACAGGAAAGCCGGCGTTGTAGCATCCGCAAGCATCTTCTGCTCTGTAATCTTCTTCGTCGCATCCTTATCCGCATACAGACCTCCCTTGTAGTCGCCGTTCTCATTGAAGTATTTGTACAGCCCCATGCCTGATACTTCCTTGCCGTCCTTATCATAGAGTTTATTTTCAGAAACTGCACCGATGAGATCCTTGGGTTCTAATTTGTCTGCACTTGTTCCCGGATGACCTAATGTAGTGTCTGCAACTGCTGTCGCCTTATCATTGGCATTGTAAAGCAGTCTGTACTGCTCTTTCATCGTATACTTACCCTTCTTGCCTGCAATCTCTTCCACGTACGCTGACAAGTCTTCCCCTGCCTTCACATGAATGACATTCTTTGTCTTTACATCATAAATGTATGCATCTTTATTATCCTTGCTCACAAGATTCTTTGTACCTGTCTGAACCTCAAGCGCATTCGGATCCAGTTTTGTATTCTTAAAGATCGCATAGTCCGCACTGAGTTCCAATGCCGTGATCGAAGAACTCGCGCCTACTTTTGTGCCGTCGTCGCAGTATTTTGTGAAGTCAGATCCCTTTGTCACAACGTCTGCCGACATCGGATTGTTCACGGTGGAAGCGCTGATGCTCGCCGCATTGACAACATACACATTGTCCGTGCCATTGTAGTTTACTTTAACCTTTGCGCCTGAACTGTTCACAACCTTGGACTGTCCTGTCTGGTCGATCTCGTCGCCCTTGATATAGTTGAATGTATGCACCAGATTTTCCGGCTGTGTATTGTCACCCTTCAACAGATAGGTCTCGTTGAACTTAGTCGTCTCTGAGATTCTGTCCATCTCTGTCACGAGCTGGTCGATCTCATCCTGGATATACTTGCGGTCTGTAATGGAGTTCGTACCGTTTGCTGCCTGTACGCAGAGCTCGTTCATTCTCTGGAGCATATCCTGCACTTCTGCAAGCGCGCCCTCTGCTGTCTGCACTGCCGAGATGCCGTCCTCCGCGTTGCGGGAACCCTGTGTCAGACCACGGATCTGCTTTCTCATCTTCTCTGAGATCGCGAGTCCTGCCGCGTCATCTGCCGCCCTGTTTACGCGATAGCCGCTTGAAAGTTTTTCTGTCGAACGCGCTGACGCATTCGTATTGATGTTCAACATTCTGTTCGCGTTCATAGCTTTAAGATTGTGCTGTACTACCATAATTTCTCCTCCTTTAGCAGCCCAGGACATCCCTTTCACCAAGCAACTTTCCCATTATTTATTTCTTTATTATACTTTGATCATTCCCCTTGAATCGATCAGTTTCATTATCGTTAATATATTCTGTAACTCCGTTTACAGTATATATATCGGCCCTATTTTCTGAAAATTTAGACTATTATGTAAAATTTTCTAAATTTTCTCGTTTTTGTCGCACAACTGCGGCATTATCCCCTTTTTTGGGATTGTCACACATCCCACCAGCCGAATATGTTCTGTGTGATGGTTTACTATAGTATAGTTATCGGCAAACCATTATGTAAATATTAGATATTTTTGCAAAAATATACACAATTCAGACAATTTTTCTTTATCATACGCCTCTCTGTTCCGCAGCCACCTATTGCAGATCGCTTTCTATAGTGAAGTTGTCTGTATGTTAGAGCGTGTGCCACCAACGCACAAAAAAACCGACGCTCAATGCGTCGGTTTTTTATACGAACCATTATTATCCCAACAGTTTTGTAACTGCGTCTGTCGACTGGTTTGCCTGTGCGAGCACGGAATCACCAGACTGCTCTAAGATACGGCGGTTTGCCTCGCGGATCATCTCCTCCGCCCTCGCCACGTCCTCAACCGCGCTGGATGCCGCGTTGATGTTCTCGAGTGCCTCCGCGGATTCGTTTGCCCTTGATTTGATCTGGAGCGATGCCGCATCGGAAGACGGCTCTGAAACCTTCTGTCCTGTCGCGAGCCTGTTCTCTCTTGCCATCATTGCGCTTGCCTTCGCCGCGTACGCTTCGTTTGCGATCTTGCTGTCATAGGTGAAACTACTCTTGATATCCATACTAATACCTCCTTGTGAAAAACAATTAGTCCTTTACATTAATTCCGGTGATATAATATTATGTCACCCTCTTAATGATTCTATTGTAACCGAATTGTCAGACTATGTCAACTAATTATTTCAAATTTTATGTAAATTTATATAGTTTTATTGCAATTCACCCCTTTGCCCGTGATCTGACAAGCTTTTGTGTGTATTAAATATGAATTGTGACAAATTTAGCGCACAATTTCGCTGCCTGCTGGCGTGACTGCCCGGCAGTGAACAGAACACTGCGCGCCGCATAGCGGCATAGTTCCTCTGCTCGGGGCTGCATCAATCGAGCCGGAAAGTCTTTTCCTGCTTGCCGCGCCCCGTGCGCCGCATGGCGGCATAGTTCCTCTGCTCGGGGCTGCGCATGACGAAAACAGGACAGCCCACCATGTGCGCTGTCCTGCTTTTGTCTCTGACATATTATCTATCCTGTAAACGACTACAGATCCACAATTCCTATGCGATCAGCGAAAGCACTCCCTGATTGCTCTGGTTCATCTGTGCGAGCATTGCCTGACCTGCCTGCTGCAAGATGTTCACGTTTGCGTATGCCACCATTTCTTTTGCCATATCCGTATCGCGGATCTGGCTCTCGGCTGCCGTCGTGTTCTCCACAATGTTGCCGAGGTTGCTGACTGTGTGCTCGAGGCGGTTCTGGCATGCTCCGATCTCGGAACGCTGTGCAGATACCTGCGCCAGTGCGAGCGCCACGCGCTCGATCGAGATGCTCGCGAGGTCTTCCGTGCGAACGTCAACCTGATCGACACCGAGACTTTCCGCGTCCATGGCATCGATGTAGAGATGGATCTTGTTGTTCATGTCCGCGTCCGTGCCTGCGTGGATCGCTGCACCAAAGCCTGTGGGGCGTCTGTTTGCCGCGATCTCGAGCGGTCCGTCACTGTAACCCTTTCCGTTCGTAGCTGTGCCGCCGACATAGATGTCATACCCGTTGGGATATGTGTTTGTCACCCACTGGCTCGTTCCGCTCACCTCAAACAGTTTCAGATTGTTGATCGTTCCATCCGCGAGGATGTCAGCGCCGCCGTTTGGTCTCACAGCCGTGCCGTAGCTTCCTGTGGCAACGCCGCCTGTACCCTGATCCACCTCATTGAGAAGCTTCTTCACAAAAGAAGCACCCATTGTCCCAAAATCCTTCTCAAACTGTTTCAGGTTCTTACCTGTGTACTTCTGAACGGCTGCCTCAAGACTGACACCGCCCTTGATCTCGTTCAGGACCTTGTCAAGCCCGCTACTCATGGCAGCCTTTGAAACAGAATTTCCGCCTGATGCCATATATCCCAGATACATGCTCGCAAGATACCCTGTCGCATAATCCGACGCACCGCCGTTTCCCGAATTGGTGAGCGGCTGTCTGTTGATCGCGCTTGTGATATCCGCCTCGGAAGAATTTTTGTTGATCCCGAGTCCCTGCACCCATGGGTTTCCATGGAAACATCCGCCTGCTGCGCTCTGCGCCATTCCCTCGATAAACCACAGAGGGAACCTGTCTTTCTGGAGTTCTCCGTTCACATTTCCTGTCATGCCGTTCGTGAGCGCCTCATCCATAAACGCATGCATCATCTCATGGACGATCGTCACTTCCAGTTCGTCCCTCGCCGCAGCGTTCAATGTGCCGTTTCCGAGCGTTGCCATATTGACACTGAGATTGAATCCCAAAGACTGCATATTCCCGCCAAACCGGAGCCCTACCGATGCCAGAACACTCGTGTTCGGGTCGTTGTACATCTTAAGCCCGATCCCGATCTCGGAACCCTGCAGATAACCGAACGCATCCTGAAAAGTATTCAGCAGTGAATTGACTGCCTGCGGCACGATCGATGTCTGGAGCACTGGGATCAGGTTGTTCGCCGTCGCCAGGTCTTTTGCTGAAAGCCCTGTTGTCGGAGCATTATTGTCCCCGTTCTGTGTTGTCTTGACACCGTATTCCACCGTGTAGAGCAGCTTTGTGCCTTCCACGCCTGCCAGCTCGTCTGCAGAGATCACCTTACCGGCATCATCGCCGTTCAGCGCTTTGAGGCAGAGCTGTTTCTTGTCTTCCTCGTACTTTTCCCTGATGGCTTCGAGTTTCCTGTCGTTGACAGCTTTCAGGTATGCACCCCTGCCGCCCTTGGAGATACTTCCATTCAGAAGGTATGTCTCGTTGAACTTGGTCGTCTCGGCAACTCTGTCGATCTCTGTGATGAGCTGTGATACTTCATCCTGTAAATTCTGCCTGTCAGACGCAGCGTTCGTGCCGTTTGCAGCCTGCACGCAGAGTTCGTTCATGCGCTGCAGCATATCCTGTACTTCGCCGAGTGCGCCATCCGCGATCTGCGCCATGGAAATGCCGTCCTCTGTGTTCTCTGTCGCTTTGGTAAGCCCTCTGATCTGACGTCTCATCTTCTCAGAGATCGACAGACTTGCCGCATCATCCGCTGCCCTGTTGATCTTGTAACCGCTTGAAAGCTTTTCCGCCTTCTTTGACACTGCGCCGTTCACTATAGATAATTGTCTCTGGCTGTTCATAGCCTTTAGATTGTGTGCTATAATCATACACTTTTCCCCCTGATTTCCTTATCGTCAGGATCCGTTGGAAAATGCCCGAAACATTTTCTACAGCTCCCAGGCGCCGCATGGCTCTCTTCCCTGAAGCGGCTTTGTTCATTTTAGATCAATTCAGTCCCTGCCAGGCCCCACCTCCTTTATGACCCGTTCCCTCTCTGCCACACACTGCTGGAGCTTCTGGTCAAAAAGCTCCGCCATCTCCATGTTTCCCATGCCCCTGTAGATATCGACAATGTAGGCATAGCATGACAGCCGGCTCTCGCCGAGCGTCTCGAGATCCTTCATCGTCGTCACTTTGACATACAGCATCAGCGCCTTGATGACCCTGCCGTTCTCCCGCAGCAGGTTCGCGTACTCATACGTGAACTTCGCCGAATTGTAGACTGCATTGTACTTCTCCAGCAGGTCCAGCGCATCCGGAAACCTGTCGCTGCGGCAGTATGCCTTTGCCAGCGACATGATCAGCTCCGGCACATACACATGCTCCGCGCTCTCCGCCATGCCAAGTCCCTTCTCATATGCGCTGATCGCGCTGTCCATCTCACCCAGCACAAAGTACGACTGTCCCATCTGGAAATAGTGATACCCGCTGCCGCCGTCCTGATCGATCACTTTCTGCAGCAGATCCAGGTTCCTCCTCTGTTTCCGCTCCATCGCCTCGCCTGTCACGGCATACCCGTGGTGGATCACCTCCATCGGGAGCAAAAATGCCTCCAGCGAATCCATGTTCTTGCCGGACTCTGTCGTGCAGATCTGCTCATGAACCGGAAAATAGTACTGGTAAAAATTTTTGTTGTACATGCGCGGCACATCGTCGGAGACATACCCGGTCTCCCCGTTGTCCTTGGCGACCAGGTTGGTGAGGCGCATCACACCCGCATAGCGCGGATAGCGCTGCATCAGGATCCGCAATGCGCTGACATCGACACTGGTGACATACTCATCACAGTCAACCACCAGGATCCAGTTGTTCTGCGCAAAGGAAGCGCAGTGATTCCGCGCGGCGGCAAAATCATCTACCCACTCAAAATCGACCACTTTGTCCGCATATTCGCAGGCGATCTCCCTTGTGCGATCCGTGGATCCGGTGTCTGTCACGACGATCTCCCAGTCATATTTTTTCAAATGTTTCAGACACTGCTCTATGTGCTCCTCCTCGTTCCTGGCAATGATGCACACTGTAATCGGTAGCTTGGACATACCTCTCTCCCCTTGTTGTGTTATTATTCTGCGCCGGTCACGCGCTCCTTGTCCGCATGGTAGGCGAGGAAACGCTGATGAAAGTTCTCCGCCATCTCCTTCTCCCCGAACGCCTCATAGATCTGAATGATCCTGCCATAGCAGTCCGTCAGCTCCCCGCCGAGCGTCCCCATATCCGGCAGCGTCGTCACCTTGATATAATTTCCCAGCGCCTTCAAGACCTGCTCGTCCTTCCACAGGATGTTTGCGTATGTATGCACATATTTTGCCGTGTTGAAATCCTTTGCATACTTCTCCATCAGCGCCAGTGCATCCGGCACCCTGCCCGCGTCGGCATAGGTGTTTGCCAGGGACATGATCAGCTCCGGCACATAGTACTTCTCCAGCCCCGGTATGTGCTCCATCGCCTTCTCGTAGGCTTCTATCGCCTCCTGCGCGCCGGAGAGCGTCAGCTGCGACTGCCCGATCTGGAAATAGACATAACCCTTGTCCGGCGCGGAATCGAGTTCCTGGTAGAGCAGCTCGAGATTTCTGACCTGCTTCTTTTTCATGGTCTCGCTGTCGAGCGCATACCCGTGATGAATGACATCGATCGGGAGCAGAAATCCGTCCATCGCATCATCACGCTTTGCCGGATCGAGCGGAACGATCTGCTCATGGATGGAATAATCAAACTTATAGAAATTCTTGTTGTAAAGGCGCGGCACATCCGTGTTGACATATCCCTTGTTCCCCTTGCCGTTATCCGTGATGTTTTTCAGCCGGAGCACCCCTGTGTATCTGGCATGCTTCTGCATCAGCATCCGCAGGATTCTGATGTCTACCGACTGCACGATCTCGTCACAGTCGATCGCCAGGATCCAGTTGTTGGACGCGAAGGAAGCACAGTAATTTCTGGCTGCCGCAAAGTCGTTGACCCACTCGAAATCAACCACCTTGTCAGCATATTTCTCCGCAATCTCCCTCGTCCTGTCGGTGGACCCTGTATCCGCCACGATCACCTCCATGCCGTACGGCAGCAGATGCTTCAGGCAGTCCTCTATAAATTTCTCCTCGTTTTTCGCAATGATACATACCGATACCGGTACTTTTGACATATCTCTGTTCCTCCCTGACCCTATTGCAGTCCGCAATATTTTTAATGAAACTCGAGCAGGGAAGAGGCATCTTCCCATACTCGCGCGGGGTGCGTGCAGCAGCGCTGCTAATTTCCCTACGCACCCCTGCGCATAAATAGACGCGCAGGCATGCGGTTTCCAACATGCCTGCGCGTCATCCATGACGTTATAACATTCCTATTTCTTGTGATCCATCAGCTGTGGATCAACTGTATTCAACCTGCTGACAGCGCTGTAATACTTCGTCGCCGCACTCGCTGTCACTTTCCGCTCCCTGATCTCCTGACGTTTCGAAGTCAATGCCGCTTCCATCGATGCTTTATTGCGCTGCTCCTGCGCCTCGATCGAGACGCCCTTGGCAACCGCTTCCCTGACCAGATCCTGCATCCGCTGAACCTTCTCCCTGTACTTGTCGGGATTGCCCTGCACATCCTCCCTGACCAGCTCATAGGTCGATGTGAATCCGTCATCCAGCCGGTTGAGTTCCTCGATCAGTTCACCCTTCTCGTCCATGACCACATCGTATGCCTCCGCATCAAACGGTCTCTTCGTCGATACCTCCAGCTGACGTTTGTTGATCTCATAGACTTTGTCAAGTACTTCAAGTTTCTTTTCCAGACTTTCTGTCATGATCTGCAGATAGTTTTCTGTCATGTCTGTTCCCCTTCCATACTGTACCAGACGAACTGTCCGATCAGGTTCCGGTCCTCTTGTAAGCGCCAAGATTACCCTGTCCGCCTGCCACTCTCGCCTGCGCAACGGGATTGCTCTTATCTCCGGCAACTTTCTTCATGACCTCTTTCCAATTGTCCCTCATGGAACGCAGATGCTTTAACACCTCTTCCATGATCTCGGGATCTTTCGCCACATTTGCCTCATGGCACCGTCTCAACAGATATACGTACACATTTTCAAACTCCTGCGACACCGCATATTTTCTGTCAAGCGTATCCCTGAAATTCTGGATGATCTTCTCCACCTTGACGATATTCTCATGCGCCTTTGCAGGATCCTTGTTTTCCATGGCGAGAATTGCCACGTTTCCGAACTTGATCGCCCCATCGTAAAGCATCAGTGTCAGCTCCGCCGGTGAAGCCGTCATAATCTTCGCATTCTGATATTGTGCATATCCATTTTGTTTGAGCATGCATTTCCCTCTTTCTACGCGGATCCCGCCCAGGATCCGCGTTGTACTCCATTTCCACCTATATCAACAGATATTGCTTCCTTCATTATTGTCCCAGCATACTTGCGAGGGAATTCTGGCTCGACTGCAGCTTTGACAGTGCCACCTCCATCGCAGAGAACTTCTTGTACCACTTATCCTCGTAGGCATCCAGCTTCTTCTGCGCTTCCTTGATCCTCTTGGTATAGTCGTCGTACTCGTTCTTCATGCGCTTGTCGTCGTACACCTTGTAGATGCTCCTGTACTCCGTACTCCCCATCGTATCGTGGAGAGAACTGTACATCTCCTTACTCATCGTCGTGAAGAGCTCGATCACCTTGTCAGGATCCGCTGCGATCGCTTCCTTGAGCTTGTTCTTCTCATCGGAATACTTGTCATCATCGCTGTCACCCATAATATGAAGCGCGTTGCGCTCTGCTTTCTCCGTGTCAAAATAGCTGCCTGTGCCGATACCGAAGTTGACAAGATAAAGTGTCTCGCCGCCGATATCGTAGCCCT
>CAJUQU010000073.1:0-1830 GCA_910588595.1 uncultured Lachnospiraceae bacterium
GTCTTACCAGCATCAATATGAGCCATAATACCGATGTTTCTAGTTCTCTCTAAAGGATATTCTCTTCCAGCCAAAGTTCTTCCTCCTCAAAAATTTAGAAACGAAAATGCGCAAAAGCAATAATTCCGCGCTTTTAAAATCTGTATTGCACGAAAGCCGTGGATTTCGCGCGCATAACATTGATTGTTTTTAGAATCTGTAATGCGCGAAAGCCGTGGATTTCGCGCGCATAACATTGAATGTTTTTAGAACCTGTAATGCGCGAAAGCCGTGGATTTCGCGCGCATAACATTGAATGTTTTTAGAACCTGTAATGCGCGAAAGCCTTATTAGCCTCTGCCATTTTGTGCATATCTTCTTTCCTCTTTACTGCAGCACCCGTGTTATTTGATGCGTCCAGAATCTCATTCGCGAGTCTCTCTTCCATAGTTTTCTCGCCTCTCTTGCGTGCGAAAAATACTAACCAGCGAAGACCTAATGTCTGACGACGCTCTGGCTTTACCTCCAGTGGTACCTGGTAAGTAGCACCGCCAATACGTCTTGCCTTACACTCAAGCATCGGCATGATATTGTTCATTGCCGTCTCAAACACGTCCAATGCTGGCTTCTGTGCTTTCTCCTCCACTCTGGTAAATGCTCCATATACGATCTTCTGTGCTACACCCTTCTTACCGTCTAACATGACGTTATTGATAAGCTTAGTAACTACCTTATTACCGTAAATAGGATCTGCTAATACATCTCTTTTTTGAATATGTCCTTTACGTGGCACGATTCTTCCCTCCTTAATTACTGATAGTATGACCGCCGCGAAAGCGGACTGTACACTATTTGATTAAATCAACGGTACTCACATTAATAAAAACTTTGTGTTCGTGCGGTTTTCTATTCTAACCTTACTTATGACAATCACTTATATTTGATAAGGGTCCGAAATAAGAATCCCAACACTAATTAGTTTTTTGTGGTACGAGGCAGTAAATCCTACTTACCTGCTTTTGGTCTCTTAGCTCCGTATTTAGAGCGAGCCTGCTTTCTGTTAGCAACTCCCGCGGTATCAAGTGTACCTCTGATGATGTGGTATCTTGTACCTGGCAAGTCTTTAACACGTCCGCCTCTGATCAGTACAACACTGTGCTCCTGCAAGTTGTGTCCCTCCCCCGGAATGTAGCTTGTCACTTCCATACCATTGGAAAGACGTACTCTGGCGATCTTTCTGAGCGCTGAATTAGGCTTCTTCGGTGTTGCTGTCTTAACTGCTGTACATACGCCTCTCTTCTGAGGAGCAGATGTATCTGTCGCTTTCTTTCTCAAAGAGTTGTATCCTCTCTGCAGTGCTGGTGCAGTAGACTTCTTAACTGTTTCCTTGCGTCCTTTTCTTACTAATTGGTTAAATGTTGGCATTCTTTTTCACCTCCTGTTTTATTCACTAAATGCCAATGCGATTAGGCACATTGTATGATTGATTTACACACATACTAGAATAGTATACTTACAGTATTTGGGAATGTCAATCATTTTTTCATTATTTTTTGTAATTTTCCTGTTTTTTATTATAAAAATCAACCTGTTTGTGCAATCGAACAGGGAAGACTTTTCCTACTCGCCGCATAGCAGCATAGTTGCTCTGCACGGGACTTCTCAATCCAGTAGGGGAATGAACTTCTCCACTACTCGCGCTCCGGGCACACGTCAGCTTTTGCTGACATTCTTCCTCTGGGTGCCCGTGTGCAATCCAGCAGGGGAATGAACTTCTCCACTACTCGCGCTCCGGACACACGTCAGCTTTTGCTGACATTCTTCCTCTGGGTGCCCGTGTGCAATCCAGCA
>CAJUQU010000073.1:1930-15116 GCA_910588595.1 uncultured Lachnospiraceae bacterium
CACACGTCAGCTTTTGCTGACATTCTTCCTCTGGGTGCCCGTGTGCAATCCAGCAGGGAAGTGCCATCTTCCCTACTCGCGCGCGGTGTGTGCAACAACACTGCTAATTTCCCTGCGCACCCCTGCGCATAAAGACAAGATCGGGCAGCCTCAAATCCGCCCGATCTTTCTTATATTATTCCATAGCGCCTACTGGTCGTGCGATCCCTGCCATTTTGCTGTCTTCTTCCGTCTCCTGATCATATCCAAAGTCAATCTCATCATCCAGATCCAGTGTAGAATCCAGATCCGCATCAGTATTGAGCTTGACATTCCTATAACGCCTGAGCCCAGTGCCTGCGGGAATCAACTTACCGATGATAACATTTTCTTTCAGACCGATCAACGGATCGATCTTGCCCTTGATCGCCGCCTCTGTGAGCACCTTTGTCGTCTCCTGGAAAGAAGCCGCCGACAGGAAGGAGCTTGTCGCAAGCGCAGCCTTTGTGATTCCAAGGATCACATCTTTGTACTCTGCTGGCTGCTTGCCTTCAGCGATCAGCTGATCATTAATGTCCTCAAGCTCGATGCCATCCACCAGTGTACCAGGCAGAAATTCTGTGTCACCGCTCGTCTCGATGCGCTTCTTCTTGAGCATCTGACGCACAATGACCTCTATATGCTTATCGGCGATATCAACACCCTGCAGACGATAAACTCTCTGTACCTCACGAAGCAGATAATTCTGTACCGCCCCGATCTTTTTGATCTCCAGCAAGTCATGCGGGTTGACACTACCCTCTGTCAGCTCGTCGCCAGCCTCAAGCTCAGCACCGTCTGCAATCTTGATGCGGGAACCGTACGGGATCAGATACGTCTTCTCATTGATGCCATCCGAAACAATGATCTCGCGTTTCTTCTTGGTATCCTTGATCGTAGCTGTACCGCCAAACTCCGCGATGATCGCAAGTCCTTTCGGTTTTCTCGCCTCGAAAAGCTCCTCGACACGCGGAAGACCCTGCGTGATATCATCGCCGGCAACGCCTCCGCTGTGGAATGTTCTCATCGTAAGCTGTGTACCCGGCTCACCGATCGACTGTGCCGCGATGATACCGACAGCCTCACCGATCTGAACAGGTTCACCGGTCGCCATGTTGGCACCATAACATTTTGCACAGATACCAATATGCGACTTACAGCAGAGAATATTTCGTATCTTTACCTTCTCGATGGGTTCGCCCTTCTGGTCAACGCCTTTGCCGAGAATCTTAGCTGCCCTGCTCGGCGTGATCATATGATTCTTCTTCACCAGAATGTTGCCGTCCCTATCCTTAATATCCTCACAGGAATATCTCCCTGTGATTCTGTCTTTTAAGCCCTCGATCGTCTCCTTGCCGTCCATGAACGCTGACACTTCCATACCTGGAATGAAATCCTTGCCCTCACAGCAGTCGATCTCCCGGATGATCAGTTCCTGGCAGACATCGACCATTCGGCGCGTCAGATAACCGGAGTCCGCAGTCCGCAGCGCCGTATCGGACATACCTTTTCGTGCGCCGTGTGCTGACATGAAGTACTCCAGTACGTCCAGTCCCTCTCGGAAGTTTGATTTGATCGGCAGCTCGATGGTCCGGCCGGTGGTGTCTGACATCAGTCCGCGCATACCTGCCAGCTGCTTGATCTGCTGGTTGGAACCACGCGCTCCGGAATCCGCCATCATAAAAATATTGTTATATTTGTCAAGACCGCTGATCAATTTTTCGGTCAGCGCATCGTCCGTCTCCCTCCATGTCTCCACAACAGCCTTATAGCGCTCCTCGTCTGTCATTAAACCGCGCCGGAAATTCACTGTGATGCGGTCAACTATTTTCTGTGCCTCCGAAAGCATCTGCGGCTTGTCGGCTGGCACGGTCATATCGGAGATGGAAACGGTCATCGCGGCGCGTGTTGAGTACTTATATCCCATTGCCTTGATGCTGTCGAGAACCTCCGCTGTCTTTGTAGCGCCATGAATATTGATGACCTTCTCCAGGATCTGCTTTAATCCTTTCTTACCCACATGGAAGTCCACCTCCGGAAGCAGCCTGTTCTCAGGCTTGCTCCGATCCACAAACTCCAGATCCTGCGGGAGGATCTCATTGAATATAAAACGTCCCAGTGTAGATTCTACGATACCAGAGAGCACCTCCCCGTCCGGCATCGTCTTCGTCACACGCACCTTGATCCTGGAGTGAAGTGTGCACGCCTTATTCTCATAGGCAAGGATCGCCTCATTTACATTCTTAAAGTACTTGCCCTCACCAACTGCCCCCGGTCTCTCCTGTGTCAGGTAATAGATACCGAGCACCATATCCTGCGAAGGAACAGCAACCGGGCCACCGTCGGAAGGCTTCAACAGATTGTTTGGCGACAATAGCAGGAAACGGCACTCCGCCTGTGCTTCCACTGAGAGCGGGAGATGGACCGCCATCTGATCACCATCAAAATCGGCGTTGAACGCTGTACATACCAACGGGTGGAGCTTGATCGCCTTACCCTCGACCAGAATCGGCTCAAACGCCTGGATACCAAGTCTGTGCAGTGTCGGTGCACGATTTAACATAACCGGATGCTCCTTAATGACCTCCTCGAGCACATCCCACACAGCCTGATCTAATTTTTCCACAAGCTTCTTAGCATGTTTGATATTCTGTGAGATCTGCCTGGACACAAGCTCCTTCATGACAAAAGGCTTGAAGAGCTCGATCGCCATCTCCTTGGGCAGACCGCACTGATAGATCTTTAATTCAGGACCAACCACGATTACGGAACGACCAGAGTAGTCAACACGCTTACCGAGCAGGTTCTGACGGAAACGTCCGCCCTTACCCTTCAACATATCAGACAGCGACTTGAGCGCCCTGTTTCCCGGACCGGTGACGGGGCGGCCGCGTCTGCCGTTGTCGATCAGCGCATCAACTGCCTCCTGCAGCATTCTCTTTTCATTTCTGACAATGATATCCGGCGCCCCAAGTTCAAGCAGTCTTTTCAGACGATTGTTTCTATTGATGATCCTGCGATATAAGTCATTTAAGTCGGAGGTCGCAAATCTGCCGCCGTCTAACTGAACCATCGGGCGCAGATCGGGCGGAAGAACCGGAATCGCGTCCATGATCATCCACTCGGGTCTGTTTCCGGATGCCCTAAAAGACTCTACAACCTCAAGTCTCTTTACGATCTTGGCACGTTTCTGCCCCTTCGTATTGTCATTTTTCAGCTCTGTCGAGAGTTCCTCGCACTCCCTCTCCAAGTCGATCGCCTCGAGAAGCTCCTTGATCGCCTCTGCCCCCATACCGACACGGAAAGCACTTTTGCCCCACTTTTCTACATTGTCCTGATATTCCTTCTCCGACAGGACCTGCTTGTATTCGAGCGACGTCTCCCTCGGATCCAGCACGATATAAGATGCAAAGTACAAGACTTTCTCGAGCACGCGCGGCGTCAGATCAAGTATGAGTCCCATACGGCTCGGAATCCCTTTAAAGTACCAGATATGCGACACCGGAGCGGCAAGTTCGATATGTCCCATTCGCTCCCTGCGCACACTTGACTTTGTAACCTCCACACCGCATCGATCGCAGATCACTCCCTTGTAGCGGATCTTCTTATATTTTCCACAGTGGCATTCCCAGTCCTTGCTGGGACCAAAAATCTTCTCGCAGTACAGACCGTCCCGCTCGGGCTTTAACGTCCTGTAGTTGATGGTTTCCGGTTTCGTTACCTCGCCCCTTGACCATTCCCTGATCTTGTCAGGGGAAGCCAGACCAATCTTGATCGCGTCAAAAGAGATTGATTGGCTCTGTTCATTTTTAATTTCAGACATGTTGGCACTCCTTCCAGGATTTTCCACTAAAATTCCTCATCATCATAATTATCATCGTCGTCGCCATCAAAATCATCATCAGAGAAATCATCTTCCTCAAAATCATCTTCGGCATCAACCAGATCTCCGCTCACTGCGTCAAATTCTTTCTGCTGATAGCCATCGAGGTTCTCCCTGTTGTCATACTTGCGGTCTCCCTCCATCTCAACGCGGAAATCTGTCTCTGTATAATCAACTGACTCCTTGAGCTCCACTTCGTTTTGATTCTCGTCAAATACTTTTACATCAAGACCGAGCGACTGAAGCTCCTTGAGCAGTACCTTGAACGATTCAGGAATACCAGGCTCAGGAATATTCTCGCCTTTGATGATCGCCTCGTAAGTCTTAACTCGTCCTACGACATCATCAGACTTCACTGTCAGGATCTCCTGCAGCGTATGGGATGCGCCGTAAGCTTCCAAAGCCCACACCTCCATCTCACCGAAACGCTGTCCGCCAAATTGCGCCTTACCGCCGAGCGGCTGCTGTGTGACCATACCATACGGTCCCGTTGAGCGCGCATGGATCTTGTCGTCTACCAGATGGTGGAGTTTCAGGTAATGCATGTGTCCGATCGTGACCGGGCTGTCAAAATACTCGCCTGTCCTTCCGTCGCGCAGCCGCACCTTGCCGTCTCTCGAGATCGGCACACCTTTCCACAGCTTTCTGTGCGCCCTGTTCTCTGACAGATACTCCAGCACCTCCGGCAGAAGCTCTTCTTTGTATTTTGCCTCAAACTCCTCCCACTCGAGATTAACGTAGTCATTTGCAAGGTCGAGCGTATCCATGATGTCCAACTCGTTCGCGCCGTCAAATACCGGCGTGGAAACATTAAATCCAAGTGCTTTTGCCGCCAGTGAGAGATGGATCTCCAACACCTGACCGATGTTCATACGGGACGGCACGCCCAGCGGATTCAACACAATGTCAAGAGGACGTCCATTCGGAAGATACGGCATATCCTCCACCGGGAGCACACGCGAAACAACACCCTTGTTGCCATGACGTCCAGCCATCTTGTCACCAACGGAGATCTTTCTCTTCTGTGCGATATAGATGCGCACGGTCTGGTTTACTCCAGGCGCAAGCTCCGTGTCGCCGTTTGCTCTCGAAAATACTTTCGCATCGACAACCACACCGTACTCACCGTGCGGTACTTTCAGAGAAGTATCGCGCACTTCTCTCGCCTTCTCGCCAAAGATCGCCCTTAAAAGGCGCTCCTCGGCTGTCAGCTCAGTCTCCCCCTTCGGTGTCACCTTGCCGACAAGGATATCGCCGGCGCGAACCTCCGCACCGATCCTGATGATCCCTCTGTCGTCGAGATCTTTGAGCGCATCATCACCGACACCCGGGACATCTCTTGTGATCTCCTCGGGACCCAGCTTCGTGTCACGCGCATCTGTCTCGTACTCTTCTATATGAATGGATGTATATACGTCCTCCATCACCAGCCGCTCACTCAAAAGAACGGCGTCCTCATAGTTATAGCCTTCCCATGTCATGAAACCGATCAACGGATTCTTGCCCAGTCCAAGTTCACCACCGCTGGTAGATGCACCGTCAGCGATCACCTGACCTGCCTCCACATGATCTCCCTTGAACACGATCGGCTTCTGGTTATAGCAGTTTGACTGGTTGCTCCGCTCAAACTTATGGAGCTTAAACTCCGCCTTCTCGCCATCGTCATAAGTGACTCGGATCAATCTCGATGACACATAAGTGATCGTGCCCGGCTTCTTTGCCACCACACAGACACCCGAGTCGACAGCTGCCTTCACCTCGATACCCGTACCGACGACCGGCGCCTCCGTAAACAGAAGCGGAACTGCCTGACGCTGCATGTTGGACCCCATCAGCGCACGGTTTGCATCGTCATTCTGCAAAAATGGGATCAGCGCTGTAGCAACAGAAAATACCATCTTGGGAGACACATCCATATAATCAAACATCGCCTTGGGATACTCCTGTGTCTCATCCAGATAGCGTCCCGAAACGGAATTGCGCAGAAAATAACCATTTTCGTCAAGCTGCTCATTCGCCTGCGCTACATGGTAATTGTCCTCCTCGTCGGCAGTCATGTAGACCACTTCTTCCGTGACGCGCGGATTCTTGGGATTGGTCTTGTCGATCTTGCGGTAAGGAGCCTCAACAAACCCGTACTCGTTGATCCTCGCATAGGACGCAAGGGAGTTGATCAATCCGATGTTTGGTCCTTCTGGTGTCTCAATCGGACACATTCTGCCGTAGTGCGAATAGTGCACATCTCGAACCTCAAATCCCGCACGGTCCCTGGAGAGACCGCCAGGTCCCAGCGCCGAGAGACGCCTCTTGTGCGTCAGCTCACCGAGCGGATTGTTCTGGTCCATGAACTGTGACAGCTGTGAGGAACCAAAGAACTCTTTGATGGCAGCCTGTACAGGTTTGATGTTGATCAACGCCTGCGGCGACACTTCATCTGAGTCATGCGTCGTCATGCGCTCACGCACAACACGCTCCATCCTGGAGAGACCGATGCGGTACTGGTTCTGCAAAAGTTCGCCGACCGCCCTGATTCGTCTGTTGCCCAGATGGTCGATATCGTCACTGTTGCCCAGTCCATACTCAAGATGCATGTTATAATTAATAGAAGCTAAGATATCTTCCTTCGTAATATGTTTTGGAATCAGCTCATATACATTTCTGGTGATCGCATCTGCCAGCTCCTCAGGATTCTCGGAATACTCCTCGAGGATCTGACGCAGTACCGGAAAGTAAACCTGCTCTGTGATACCGAGGCTTCTCGGCTCACAGTCGACAAAGTTGGTGATGTCGACCATCATGTTCGAGAGTACCTTTACAAGCCGTTCCTCTGTCTGGATCCACACAAAAGGAACAGCTGCGTTCTGGATACTGTCAGCCATCTCAACCGTAACTTTCTCGCCTTTCTGCCCAAGGATCTCTCCGCTGAACGGATCAACTACATCCTCCGCCAGGATCTGGTTTCTGATCCTGTTTTTCAGAGCGAGTTTTTTGTTAAATTTATATCTGCCAACCTTCGCAAGATCGTATCTTCTGGGATCAAAGAACATAGCTGTCACAAGGTTCTCAGCACTGTCAAGGCTAAACGGCTCCCCGGGACGGATCTTGCTGTACAGCTCCTTCAAACCTTCCTGATAGTTCTCGGAGGTATCTTTGGAAAAACTTGCCAGGATCTTGGGCTCCTCACCGAAAAGATCCAGGATCTCTTCATTCGTACCGACACCGAGTGCACGGACAAGCACAGTGATCGGTACTTTTCTTGTTCTATCTACACGAACGTAGAAAACGTCATTGGAATCAGTCTCATACTCGAGCCATGCACCACGATTGGGAATAACAGTACACGAGAACAGCCGCTTACCAATCTTGTCATGTGCAATGCCATAGTAAATACCAGGTGAACGCACCAGCTGGCTGACGATAACACGCTCCGCGCCGTTGATCACGAAAGTACCAGTCTCTGTCATCAGCGGAAAATTACCCATAAAAATCTCATGCTCGGTGATTTCTTCTTTTTCTTTGTTGTGAAGGCGAACTTTGATCTTTACAGGAGCCTCATAAGTTAAGTCTCTCTCCTTGCATTCTTCGATCGTGTGCTTGATTTCGTCCTCTGCCAAAACGTAATCTACAAATTCCAGACTGAGACGCCCACTGTAGTCGGTTATCGGCGAGATATCTGCCAGCGCTTCCCGAAAGCCTTCCTCGAGAAACCACTTGTAGGAATCTTTCTGGACTTCAATCAGATTCGGCATCTCCAGAACCTCTTCTTGTCTCTGATAACTCATACGCACTGTCTTACCGGAGACCACTGGACGTATTCTGTTCTTTTCCATGACATTTCACCCCGTTCTTTTTTAATACATCTATCATATTTATTGTAGCTATAGACGCTCACTGAAATAGGTACAATTTTTCACAATAGTGCACCCTACATATTACCACAAGACCTTTTTGAAGTCAATGAAATAATTCAAAAATATGGAATAAATTAATATGAATAAATACTTGAAATAAAACGAACCCTATGTAATCAGACCAATATACAGATATAACGAACTGTCAATAAAATGTGAGCATAAACCAAAAGGCCGGGAATCAATCCCGACCTGTAATAACTGTTGGCAACAATTACTTGAGAGTGATCTTTGCTCCCTCTGCCTCAAGTTTTGTCTTAATGTCCTCAGCCTCAGCCTTAGCTGCTGCTTCCTTAACGATCTTAGGAGCGCCGTCTACAAGATCCTTTGCTTCCTTCAGACCAAGACCTGTCACTTCACGAACAACCTTAATAACCTTAACCTTGTTCGGACCTACCTCTGTAAGCTCTACATCGAACTCGTCCTTCTCTTCTGCTGCCGGAGCGCCATCGCCTACTGCCATAACAACTGCACCTGCCGCTGCAGATACGCCAAACTCTTCCTCGCAAGCTTTTACTAAATCATTTAACTCTAATACTGTAAGCTCTTTGATCGCTTCAATAAATTCTGCTGTTGTTAACTTTGCCATTATTGTTTCCCTCCATAATCTAATTTGTTGATATCATTTCTCAGAAACTGTTATAAAATTTTTATCACGATAGATCTGCTGTCCTCAATAGATTCTCGTTTCAAAACAGTAAATCATCACGGACAGTTCCTCAAATACTACTCAGCTGCGGGAGCTTCTGCAGTCTCTTCTTTCGGAGCCGGCTCACAAGCGCCTGCGCCGCCCTTCTCTGCAATCTGATTAAGCACACGGGCGAAGTTTGTGATCGGAGACTGGATACTTCCAAGGAATTTGGAAATGAGCTCGTCTCTTGAAGGAATCTTTGCGATTTCTGCCATTCCTTTTTCATCGTACACAACACCCTCTACAACGCCTGCCTTGAGCTGGATCGCAGGACAATCCTTAGCGAACTTGTTCAGGATCCTTGCAGGAGCTGTCGCATCATCCTTGCTGACTGCGATCGCGTTTGTTCCTTTCAGGCTCTCTGTCAAACCTTCAAACGCTGTACCTTTGAAAGCGCGAGTCATCAATGTATTCTTGTATACCTTATACGTAACACCGGCTTCACGAAGCTGCTTACGAAGCTGTGTATCCTGCGCAACGGTGATGCCGCTGTAACTTACGATCACAACCGTGGCAGCGTCTTTGATCGTAGCTGCAATCTCCTCAACGATAGGCTGTTTTAATTCAATCTTTGCCATCTTCTTACCTCCTTATAGATTTGATGCCGACAGGAGTTTTGACCGATGCGGCACTCATCAGCTTCTGCTGATATGTCTCTACTGAATGCCCGGTACATAAAAACCTCCTGGTTCTATATCCACACAGAAACCAGGAGGCAGAAGTCATCATCAAAAAAACTCTTTCCTCGGTAGGCGGAAACACTCTTACGCAAAACACACGATCACATCACTGCAATGCTCTATATTTTGCACCTACTGTCTTCGGCATGGTTTTAAACCTCTAATACTATAGCATGACTCATATCTGGCTGTCAACCCTATTTTCATGTTTTTTTGCCGGAATATGACTGATCGTATTGATCTGTGACTTAACGGTTAAAATCCACATATCCCTCATCGTCGATATATACCCCCGGCGACAGTCCCCGCACATAGTTCAGGACCTCATCCTTCTCGGCACCCTCAAGCTGTCTTGTGCGGCAGTCCTCCTGTTTACACGGCACAAAACGAAGGTATTCCATACCATCCTTTTTGATCGCCACCTCAACGAGACAGGTATTCTGTGTTTTTGAGTTAAACCAGTAATTTCCCAGGCTGTACACAATAGGGACACCCGATTCAGAGCCAAGCTTTTGCAGACAGTGCGGGTGATCGCCCATTATAAGGTCCACCCCCGCCTGCGCATAGACCGGTGCCTGCTTATCCTGCAGCCAGTCTGTCTCCGCCTGGCTCTCCGTACCCCAGTGGATGTACAGTATCACAAAGTCACTGTTTGCTTCCGCCTCCGCGATGACTTCCAGAAGCGCTGTGGGATCCATGCACCGGAGCACACCGGCATTTGTAGCGGTCGCCTCCTTCGTATCGGGAACCGCATTGCGCTCGATCTGAGTCGCACTCACAACCGCGATCTTCATTCCATTTGCTATGAAGTACACAGGTTTTCGAGCTTCCTCAATATTTCTCCCTGCGCCGACATAAGGTATGCCCGCATTCTCGAGTGTAGTAAACGTGTCGAGAAGCGCATCCTCGCCATAGTCATATGCGTGATTGTTAGCCAGCGACACGATATCCACCCCGAGAAGCTCATACATGTCTATATTTGCAGGATTTGCACGAAAAGTAAAGGTTTTTCCCTCCGTCGGCGTTCCTCTGGTCGAAAATGGAAACTCATTGTTGAGCATAAAGACATCCGCACTGCGCATCCGTTCCAGCAGATCTGCAGAGAACGTGTCATTGATATCGCTCCCTCTGGTCCTATAGTGAAACATCATAGCATACTCGTCGTCCAGCAGGATATCTCCGGCAAACGCAAACGTAACACGCTCACTGTCCATACAGTTTACAAGATAGACCTTTTCTCCCTTTTGAACCGCTTCATTGTATAGCCGCTCATTCTCCGCAAGCACCCACGCTTCCTCCGCAGAAGGCTGCTGCCCCGAAACATCCGTCTCATCGGACGTCTCACCAGCAATCGGATCTAGTCCCTCCACAGCAGCCTCCTGCCATGATTGACTTTCCTGCTGCCCACCTCCGGACAGATCGACAACGATCGGCGCCTTTTCTGTGCCGCTTCCCCTCCCTGTATCCAGTCTCTGCACCACAGCTGTATACCCCAGCATCGCAAAACTTCCCGTCACCAGCACCGCCATCAACGATATGACAAACAGACCCAGATTTTTGCCTTTCCTTTTGCGCCCTCTTCTACCAACTTTTTTCCCTGTCTTTTTACCAGCCAATTACCCACCTGCTTCTATATCGAAACCCTATCGAAAAAGGTCTCGTTGTATTTCAAACGAGACCTTTCAATATCTACTTTATGATTAGAACTTAGCAACACTAACCTTTACGCCAGGTCCCATTGTCGATGAAAGCGTGATGCTCCTCAAGTACTGTCCCTTAAGTGTCGACGGTTTCGCCTTCACGATCGCTTCCAACAGGGTGTTAAGATTCTGTGTCAACTGCTCCTCAGAGAAAGAAACCTTTCCGATCGGGCAGTGAATGATATTTGTCTTGTCAAGCCTGTACTCAACCTTACCAGCCTTGATATCGTTGATCGCCTTTGTGACATCCATCGTCACAGTACCAGACTTCGGATTCGGCATCAGACCCTTAGGTCCCAAAACTTTACCGAGACGACCAACAACGCCCATCATATCCGGTGTAGCTACAACAACATCAAAATCAAGCCATCCGTCATTCTGGATCTTCGGTATGAGCTCATCGCCGCCAACGTAATCAGCGCCAGCCGCTTCCGCTTCCGATACCTTGTCACCCTTTGCGAAAACCAGTACCTTGACGGTCTTTCCTGTTCCGTTCGGAAGCACGACAGCGCCGCGGATCTGCTGCTCTGCGTGACGTCCGTCACAGCCTGTTCTGATATGAACCTCAACTGTCTCATCAAACTTTGCAGCAGCAGTCTTCTTTGCCAATGCTACAGCATCTTCTATCTCATAAAATGTTGCGCGATCGATCAACTTCGCGGATTCATTATATTTCTTACCATGTTTCATTTTACTTTACCTCCGCTTAATCTTCTACTGTGATACCCATAGATCTTGCTGTACCTGCGATCATGCTCATAGCAGCCTCTAGGCTTGCCGCATTTAAGTCAGGCATCTTTAACTCAGCGATCTCCTGGATCTTTGCCTTTGAAATCTTGGCAACTTTTGTCTTGTTCGGTGCTGCAGAAGCAGTCTTAAGGTTGCATGCCTTCTTTAATAAAACTGCTGCAGGCGGAGTCTTTGTGATGAAGCTGAAGCTTCTGTCTGCATATACTGTGATGACAACAGGAATGATCATACCTTCCTGATCTGCCGTCCTTGCGTTAAACTGTTTTGTAAACTCTACAATATTGACACCATGCTGTCCAAGAGCAGGTCCAACCGGCGGAGCCGGTGTTGCTTTTGCGGCAGGAATCTGTAATTTAATATATCCTTCTACTTTCTTTGCCATTTTAGGCACCTCCTAATTTATTCTCGGTCTTCTAAACAAAAACCGTTTTGTGGTCATCTGGGCGGATAACCCTCCCACACGGACATAAATCCGTCTCTCATTCTAACTTTTTGCAATCCGATTGTCAATACCTTTTTGTATGAAAAGATGTTTTGAAAAGTTGTTTTTAATCCCACATCTTCTTGACGTCAGTAAAGTTGATCTCAACCGGCGTCTCCCGTCCAAACATCTCGACGTTGATCGTGAGTGTCTGCCTGGAAGCATCAATCTTTTGAACCGTGCCGACAGTATCCTTCCACACGCCCGCCGTAACGCTGATCACATCGCCTTCTGAGAACTCGACCGCAGTGTCCACGCCAAAATCAAGCGCTTTGAGCTCTGCCTCCGTGAGCGGCACCGGTTTGCTTCCCGGTCCGACAAACCCTGTAACACCTCTCGTGTTCCTGACAACATACCATGCATCGTTGTTATCCGCATCCATGTGCAGCAGCACATATCCCGGAAACATCTTTTTCTGGGACGTCTTCTCCACGCCGTTTTTGAGTTCCATGACATCCTGCAGCGGAACCCTGACTTCTAGGATCTCATTCTCAAGGTGTCTGTTCTCAATTGCCTTCTCGATGTTTGCCTTTACCTTGTTCTCATATCCCGAATAGGTGTGGACTACATACCATCCCATGCCAAGCCCGCTCTTATTGTCACTGAGAGCCACCCTGCTGTGCGGTTCCTCCTCGACAGGATCTTCTATGGCGGGTTCCTCCTCCATTACAGAACCTGGCTCTGGTGCAGCCTGTCGCTCCACGGAAAACACTTCGACGTCATCACTTTCCCTGATTCCACTTTCCGCCTCAGGATTCTCCTCGAGACCTGTCATATCTGAACCAGCTTCCGCTTCCAAAGGCTCCGGAGTCTCCTGCGGTTTTTCCGGCATCTTTGGCGATACAGGAAGCCACTCCTGCATATTTGGAGTAATGAGCTTTTTTGCCACGGCCCTTTTCTTTTCTTCCATATAAATAGTCACCTCATTTAAACGCCAATACTTGTTAAAAAGTTGATGCCATACTGGATAAGAGTATCCAAAAAGGTAATGATCAGACCTACTACAACCGAAACACAGAGCACTGCTATAGACTGCTTCACAGTTTCTTTCCGGTCGGACCAGGCGATCTTC
>CAJUQU010000074.1 GCA_910588595.1 uncultured Lachnospiraceae bacterium
CCCGGAGGGGTAAAATGTAAACCCCCATTTGAAATGGGGGTTGCTAACTTAGAAAGAAAGCATAGGAGGCAGGTTATGAGGATATTGATAGCGGAAGATGATTTTGCCAGCAGAAAGGCAATCTTAAAATTTTTGTCGGAATATGGCGAGTGCGATGTCACTGTTGACGGTATGGAGGCGATCGATGCCTTTATGATGGCGCTTGAGGAGGAGGATCCGTATGATTTGATCTGTCTGGATGTGATGATGCCGGTCATGGACGGATACCAGGCGCTCAAGAACATACGCGATATCGAGAGGGAACATCATGTGGCGCCGGATCAGCAGGCAAAGGTGATCATGACGACAGCGCTCAATGAGGAGAAAAATGTCAAAAAAGCGTTTGAGTTGGGCTGTACAGTGTACTGTGCGAAGCCGATCGATGTGGAAAAATTGAGGGGCACACTTGTAAAGCTCGGATTAACTTCATAAATGTAATTGCGAAGAGATTAAGGGGGACGATTTTGCATGGAAGAAAAAACAGAAATGCTTGAGGGCGTGGGGCTGGAAGATACCCGTCAGGGGAAATATATGACTTTCTGTATCGGAAGCGATGTTTTTGGCATAGAGCTCAAGTACGTGAATGAGATCATACAGATGCAGGCGATAGCGCCGATTCCCGAGGTGGAGCATTTTATCAAAGGATTGATCAACCTGAGAGGTAAGATCATACCGGTGATCGATGTGGCGGACCGGTTCGGAAAAGAACTTTTTGAGTACAACGACCGGACCTGCATTATAGTTGTCGATGTTCAGGGGGTTACAGTGGGACTGATCGTACAGACGATCTCAGAAGTTGTGTCGATCGAGGAGGAGGACATCTTACCGCCGCCTAGTGTGTCAAAGACAAATGCCCAGGCAAAATTTATCCGCGGAATCGGAAAGATTGGCGACAGTGTTAAGCTTTTGCTGGATCCTGTGAAACTGTTGAGCGATGAGTCGCTTGATTTTACGGAGAAGCAGGAGGAGGAAGAGGAAGAATAAATGCAGGAAAACCGGGAAGAATTTTTTTATTATGTTTTGAATCACAGTCAGGAATGTATCATCAAATATGATTCCCGCGGAAGCATAGATTATTGTAATGACAGACTTCTTGAGCTCACAGGCTACGGTGCAGGTGAGCTTATTGGCGCATTCATTGGAGAACTGATCCAGAATGTATTTGTGATCGAGGGCGGACATGTCGGACTGGCAGAGGAGTACAAGGATACAGAGGTGATAGAAACTGTGCTGTATCGAAAGAACAAAACCTGTTTTCCGGTGGAGATCACGGTGGCATCCGGGGTTCTTAATGGTGCGGAAGTCATGATCTGTACCGCTGTGGATATGACGCGTTACAAAGAGAGCATCAGAAAAGTGGAAGAGACCACGATACAGATGCAGGAATCCATGAAAGCCAGGGATGCCTTTGTCGCGAATGTCACTCATGAGCTGCGTACACCTGTAAATGGGATCAAGGGTCATGCGGAGATCCTAATGGAGCAGGAGCAGGATTTTCAGAAGACGAATTATCTCAAGATGATACTGGACTGCTGTTCGACCATGGAGGGGATCATCAACAATATCCTTGATTTTTCCAAGCTCGAGGCAGGCAAGTTTCAGATAGATGAAAAGCCGTTTTCATTTTATGACTTTATCTCTAAAATGGAAAAAATGTTCAATATGCTCACGATGCGGAAAGGACTTCGGTTCACACTCAATGTCGCGCAGGAGATTCCGGACAAAGTGATCGGTGATGAGCTGCGGCTGACACAGATCTTGAACAATTTGGTATCCAATGCGGTCAAATTTACAGATCAGGGGTATGTCGGTGTCGAGATCGCATTGAACACGAGGATCAATGATGAGGTGGAATTGTTCTTCATGGTGGTGGATACTGGTATCGGTCTCTCGCCGGAGGATAAAGATAAGCTGTTCAAGAGCTTCTCACAGGCAGATGCGTCCATCACCAGAAAATTCGGCGGCACCGGTCTTGGGCTTGCCATCACAAAGGAACTTGTGACCATGATGCACGGCAAGGTCTGGGCGGAAGGCGAGAAGGGAAAAGGTTCCACGTTCTCCTTCACGATCAGGCTAAAGACAGAGCACACACAGGATGCCGTGGAGCAGGAGCCTTCTATTAGAAAGTGGAAGTATTCCAATAACCTTAATAAAATGGCAGGCGAACAGGATCTGATGAATGAGCTGGGAAGCGAGATAAACATCAGGGAGTTGAAGAAATATTTCGAAAAGCTCAATATCAGTATGGATATGGAGAACTGGCAGAAAGCGGAGAGTTTTGCGACAACGTTGAAACAGCTGGTGAGCAAAGGTTCTAAGGATCTGCAGCGCCTGATGTTTCGGATGGAGATGGCGATCAGAAAGTCGGACTGTGATAAGGCCAGGGAGTATGCCCAGAAGGTAAAAGACCAGCTTATACTTGAAATAGAAGGTTTTGAGATATAAGCTGTGCGATAATAGATTTAAGGAGTTTGGACAACAATGAATAAAGCATCACAAAATGACAGCGACATTAAAATACTTGTGGTGGATGATGTCGAGGTAAATCTTATCATTCTCGAGGAAATCATCAAAAACATGGGGTATGAGGCATTGCTGGCACAGAGTGTGAAGGAAGCACTGGAAATCATTGAGAACAGTGATGATCTGCCAAGAGTGATCTTGTCGGATATTTCCATGCCTGAGACCGATGGGTTTACGTTCTGCTCCATGTTGAAAAATGATCCGTACACAAAGGATATCCCGGTGATCTTCATATCGGCGATGGACACGGCTTCGGATCTAAGCAAGGGTTTTGAGCTCGGTGCAGTCGACTATATTCCAAAGCGCTTTGTGAAGACGGAAGTGGAGATGCGCATCTCCACACATCTGAAGATCTACACGATGCAGAAGGATCTGGAGGAAAATAACAGACAGTTGAATCTGGTGGTCGCACGCCAGATGGAGAAGCTTCGGATCGAGCAGAAAAATATCATGACAGCGCTGGCAAGGCTTGTGGAGAGCAGGGAAAATGTGTCAGGTTCCCACTATAAAAACATACTGTACAACAGCAGGATCCTCGCAGAGGGAATGCAGCTTTACCCCAAGTTCGAGGAGGAAGTGACAGATGACTTCATCGACACGATCGAGTCGAGTGCAGGGCTTCACGATATCGGCAAGCTCATGATACCGGATCATATCCTGCTCAAGAATGCACCTTTGGATGAGGAGGAGCGCAAGATCATGAGCACCCACGCAGAACTCGGTGCAAAAACGCTGATGGATATCTACGGGGGCGTGGAAAAGAATGATTTTATTGATATGGCGATCGACATTGCGTGGTATCATCACGAGTGCTGGGACGGTTCGGGTTATCCCAAGGGTCTCAAAGGTGATGCGATACCGCTTTCAGCCCGCATTGTGAAAGTCGTGGACGTGTTTGATGCCATGATCAGTGAGCGGCGTTACAAAAAACCGATCTCGTTGGAACAGACGCTTACATATATGCAGGAGAAAGCTGGCAGTATCTTCGATCCTGACATCATCCGCGTGTTTATGAGGATCTATCGGAACTTCAAAGGGATCTGATACAGCATTGAAATAAAATGACAGTTTAGTTAAAATATACCATTCATAAAACTTTTCACTCCGTTAATACTAGGATTAAGATAAGCGACAAAAAGCTTGTCTTTCAAAATAGATTTGTTATAGAGAGCAAAAATTGATTAACGGAGGTAAAAAAATTATGGCATCACAGAGTAGATCAAACAGAGTAGAAGTTCCAGAGGCAAAGGCGGCAATGGACCGTTTTAAGACTGAGGTTGCATCAGAGCTTGGTGTGAACTTAAAGGAAGGTTACAACGGCGATCTCACATCACGCGAGGCAGGAAGCATCGGCGGCGAGATGGTTCGTAGAATGGTAAAGAGCTACGAGGAGTCTTTAAAATAAGACAGAGCCAAAGGGCAGGATGGGATGCAGTTTTGATACTGCATCCCATTTTTTGTCTGTTCTGCATTTTTTCATACTTTTTTTCGCAGTTTTCTAAAATTTTTCTTTTATTTTCAAGAAGCCTATGCTATAATAAAAAACGATTGGTAACTGTCGGTAGTTACAGGGGACAGTGTACGGATTGTATGCTGAAATAGTTCAATATAAAATATATTCATGGCAGGCATGATTGCATGATATGCATTGCATGATATGCAAGGAGGAAATGAAACAAATGAGTTTACAGGTAGAAAAATTAGAGGGAAATATGGCGAAGCTTACGATAGAAGCGTCAGCTGAGGATTTTGAGCAGGCGATCGAGAAAGCTTACCAGAAGAATAAGAATAAGCTGAGTATTCCGGGATTCCGCAAGGGAAAAGTTCCCCGCAAAATGATCGAACAAATGTATGGCAAAGAGATTTTTTATGAGGACGCTGCAAACATTGTGATTCCTTCTGCCTACGCAAAGGCCGTGGATGAGTGCACAGAGGAGATCGTTTCACAGCCTGAGATCGATGTCGTGCAGGCAGAGTCAGGAAAGCCGTTTATCTTTACGGCAGAGGTGGCGTTAAAGCCGGATGTCACACTTGGAAAGTACAAAGGCATTGAGATCGATAAGGCAGATACAACTGTCACGGATGAGGAGATCGATGCAGCCCTTGACAAGGAGCGGGAGAACAATGCAAGGACGATCTCTGTTGAGGACAGGGCTGTCAAAGATGGCGATATGGCAGTGATCGATTATGAAGGTTTTGTTGACGGTGAGGCGTTTGATGGCGGAAAGGGCGATAATTATCCTCTTACGATCGGCTCTAATACTTTTATCCCGGGATTCGAGGAGCAGCTCATCGGCGCTGAGCTCGACAAGGAAGTGGAAGTAAATGTTACATTTCCTGAGGATTATCAGGAGTCCACACTGGCAGGAAAACCGGCTGTGTTCAAGTGCACAGTCAGGGAGATCAAGGAGAAGGAGCTGCCGGAGCTTGATGATGAGTTCGCAAGTGAGGTTTCTGAGTTTGATACCCTGGCAGAATACCGGGAGGACGTGAAGAAGACTCTGATCGAGAAGAAGGAAGAGGAAGCCAAGGCTGAGAAGGAAGATAAGGTCATAGAGGCGATCATTGCAGATGCGCAGATGGACATTCCTGAGGCAATGCTTGCGACACAGCAGCGCTCGATGGCAGATGATTTTGCGCAGAGGATCCAGATGCAGGGTCTTTCGATCGACCAGTATTTCCAGTTTACAGGTCTCACAAAGGCGGCATTCTTAGAGCAGCTCAAACCACAGGCAGAGCAGCGGATCAAGACAAGACTGGTGCTCGAGGCAGTGGCGAAGGCAGAGAACATAGAGGTGAGCGAGGAGGAATACACGGCTGAGATCAAGAAGATGGCAGAGGCTTACCACATGGATGAGGACAAGGTCAAAGAGATGATCGGCGATTTCGAGCAGAGGTCCATCAAGGAAGATATCCGTGTCAAGAAAGCACTGGATCTGGCTGTGGAGAATGCGATAGAGAAATAAGTTCCTGCTCAGATGCCAGCGAAATAGTGAAAATAGAATATAATATATTAAAAAAATATAATAATTGTGCGTAGTATTTGCACAATTATTATATTTGCGTTATACTGGATTTTAGTAGTATGCAGAGCGGAGGTAAAAACCATGAGTTTAGTACCATATGTCATAGAACAAACAAGCCGGGGAGAGCGTTCATACGATATTTATTCAAGACTTCTGAAGGAGCGCATCATATTTTTGGGCGAGGAAGTGAACGAGACAACGGCGAGTCTCACAGTAGCACAGCTGCTGTTTTTGGAGGCTGAGGATCCGGAGAAGGATATTCAGCTCTATATCAATAGTCCGGGAGGTTCTGTCACGGCAGGTATGGCGATCTACGATACTATGCGGTATATCAAGTGTGATGTGTCTACGATCTGTATCGGTATGGCAGCCAGCATGGGGGCATTTCTGCTTGCAGGAGGTACAAAGGGCAAGAGACTTGCACTTCCAAACGCGGAGATCATGATCCACCAGCCGCTTGGCGGAGCACAGGGGCAGGCGACAGAGATCGAGATCGCTGCAAAACATATACTGCGGACCAAGCAGAAATTGAACACCATCCTGGCGGAGAACTGTGGACAGCCATATGATGTGGTCGCGGCGGACACTGAGCGCGATAATTGGAAGTCGGCGGAGGAAGCGATGCAGTATGGTCTGATCGACAAAGTGATCACAGACAGGGCAGACGCGGCAGAGGACAAAGAGGATTGATTTTTATTTTAGAATGAATTATGAGTAAAGGGAGAAAAAGGATGGCTGGAAAAAGCACTGAGGGAAGGGTTAGATGCTCTTTCTGCAACAAAACACAGGATCAGGTGAGAAAGCTGATAGCAGGTCCATCCGGTGTTTATATCTGTGATGAGTGTGTAGATATCTGCGCAGATATTATTGAGGAGGAGTACGAGGAGGAGCAGATCGACGGCGGTTTCGAGATCAACCTCTTAAAGCCTGTGGAGATCAAAGAGTTTCTTGACGAGTATGTGATCGGACAGGAAGAGGCCAAAAAGGTATTGTCTGTGGCAGTATACAATCATTATAAACGTGTTATGGCTGAGAAAGATCTGGATGTGGAGCTTCAGAAGAGCAATATCATCATGATCGGCCCGACTGGTTCTGGTAAGACTTATCTGGCACAGACGCTTGCGAAGATCATCAATGTTCCTTTCGCCATAGCTGATGCGACGACGCTCACGGAGGCAGGTTATGTGGGCGAGGATGTTGAGAATATCCTTTTGAAGCTTATTCAGGCAGCGGATTACGATATTGAGCGTGCTCAGTTTGGTATTATCTATATCGATGAGATTGACAAGATCACCAAGAAGAGTGAGAATGTCTCGATCACCAGAGATGTCTCCGGTGAGGGTGTACAGCAGGCGCTTTTGAAGATCGTCGAGGGTACAGTGGCAAGCGTGCCTCCTCAGGGTGGCAGAAAGCACCCGCATCAGGAATTGATACAGATCGATACGACGAATATTCTGTTTATCTGTGGCGGTGCTTTTGACGGGTTAGACAAGATCGTTGAAAATAGACTTGACCGCAAGTCTATCGGTTTTAACAAAGATATCGCGGAGAAGACAACAAGGGATATCGGCGCGGTATTTAAAGAGGTAACACCACAGGATCTGACAAAATATGGTCTGATCCCTGAGTTTGTCGGCAGGGTTCCGATCAATGTTTCGCTGGAAGGACTTGACAAGGACGCTCTTGTCAGGATCCTGAAAGAGCCAAAGAGTGCTCTGATCAAGCAGTATCAGAAGCTTTTTGAGTTCGACAATGTGAAGCTTACCTTTGAGCCGGATGCGATCGAAGCGATTGCTGAGAAAGCGCTGGAGAGAAAGACAGGAGCCAGAGGTCTGCGTTCCATCATGGAGAAGATCATGATGGATATCATGTATGAGATTCCCTCTGATGATACGATCGAGAGTTGTGTAGTCACGAAGGAATCCGTGGAAGGAACAAGTCAGCCTTTTGTAGTACATCGCGAAGCTATGCGCACAGAGCGTGAGAAAAAGGCGAGATAAATAAATGGATTGAATTATAAGCGCCGCCTCTGGAAAGGGCGGCGCTTTATGCACAGAGGCGTATGGAGAGGATTTTACAGATGGAGCAGATAACAGCAGCATTACCTTTGGTGGCACTGCGGGGGTTGACGGTGGTGCCGAGTATGATCATACATTTTGATCTGAACAGAGATATGTCAAAAAAAGCGATCGAGCAGGCGCTGGGCGGGACACAGAAAGTGCTGCTTGTGCCGCAGGTCGATCCGGAGGAAGAAAATCCGGGTGTTGATGGTTTATATAAAGTGTGCACGTTGGCAAGTATCAAGCAGGTCACAAAACTGCCGAACAGTATCGACAGAGTCATGGTGGAAGCGGAGTCAAGGGCGCGAATCATAGACCTGGACGACAATGAGGGGCAGTTCTTCAGCGCATCGTACGAAGAAATTGATGATCAAAAGGTGCTCGAACAGTCTCAGGAGGAGGCACTGACACGCACACTCAGGGAAGTGTATGACACGTATGTCCGATTTTACCCCAAAATCGGGAAAAGTCTGGAGAAGTATTTTAAGGACGGGAGCAGTCTGACAGTACTGATGAACCAGATCCTGATCAACACCCCTTTTTCATATGATCAGAAGCAGCAGATACTCGAGATTGAGGATATTGCTGAGCAGTGCGGTGAGCTTGTGGCACTGATCATGAACGAGGCGCAGATCGCTGAGATCCGCACACAGCTGGCGGTCAAGATCAGGGAGAAGATCGACAAGAATCAGAAAGATTATATTCTGCGCGAGCAGATGGAGTATATACAGGAAGAGCTTGGTGACAAGAATCAATACTCCGATGTGAAACATTACGAGGAAGCGCTTGCGAAGCTGAAGGCAGATGCGGAAGTTAAGGAAAAGATCCAGAAGGAGATCAACCGGTTCAAGACGATCATGGGCTCAAGCTCAGAGAGTGCCGTGGAGCGGGGATATATCGAGACGCTTCTGGAACTTCCGTGGAACAAGGCTTCGAAAGACAACAATGATATAAACAGAGCGGAGGCGATCCTGGAGAGAGATCATTATGGGTTGGAGAAGGTAAAGGAGCGCATCGTCGAGTATCTGGCAGTGCGGTGTCTGACCAGCAAGGGAGAGACTCCGATCATGTGTTTGGTAGGACCGCCGGGAACTGGTAAGACTTCCATCGCTAAGTCGATCGCGGAGGCGCTGAACAAAAAGTATATCAGGATCTGTCTGGGCGGCGTGCGCGATGAGGCGGAGATCAGGGGACACCGCAAGACTTATGTCGGGGCGATGCCGGGGAGGATTGCAAACGGTCTCAAACAGGCTGGGGTGAACAATCCGCTGATGCTGCTTGACGAGATCGATAAGGTCAGCAGCGACTACAAGGGAGATACCTCATCGGCACTTCTGGAGGTACTTGATCCGGAGCAGAACTGCCATTTCAGGGATCACTATGTGGAGCTGCCGATCGATCTGTCCAGGGTTTTGTTTATCGCGACTGCAAATGATGCAGGCAATATTCCAAGACCACTGCTCGACCGCATGGATATCATCGAGGTGACGAGCTACACGGCAAATGAGAAGTTTCATATAGCAAGGGAGCATCTGTGGGAGAAGCAGCTTGCGAAAAATGGTCTCAAGGAGGCGCAGCTGACGATCAGTGACAACGCAGTCAAGAGTATCATCGACCGCTACACGAAGGAGGCGGGTGTGCGAAATCTCGAGCGGAAGCTGGGGACTGTCTGCAGGAAAGCAGCGCTGGAGATATTGAAGGACAGAGGGGGAAAACCCAAAAAGCAGGTGCAGGACAAGTGCATCAAAGTGAACAGCCAGAAACTTGAAAAATATCTCGGAAAGCCCAAATACAGCGTCGACATGGTAAATGAGAAGGACGATGTCGGAATTGTCAGGGGGCTTGCATGGACGAGCGTGGGCGGCGATACACTGCAGATCGAAGTGAACATCATGCCCGGAAAGGGAGAGATCGAGCTGACCGGAAAGCTCGGCGATGTGATGAAGGAGTCCGCGATGACCGGAATCAGTTATATCAGGTCGATCGCTTCTAGATATAAGATCGATTCTGAGTTTTTTAAGGAGAATGATTTCCATCTACACATTCCCGAAGGGGCAGTTCCCAAGGATGGACCGTCGGCAGGGATTACGATGGCAACGGCAGTGTTGTCGGCGATCACCGACACACCTGTCAGGGCAAAGGTTGCCATGACGGGCGAGATCACGCTGCGGGGAAGGGTGCTTCCGATCGGCGGGCTGAAAGAAAAGCTGCTGGCAGCAAAGACGGCAGGGATCACTACAGTTCTGGTACCAAAGGAGAATGAAAAGGATGTGGCAGAGATTTCAGGTGAGATCAAGTCGGGTATGCAGATCTGTCTTGTGAGCACTATGGATGAGGTGATACCGCTGGCGTTTGCTCAGGAGATCAAGATCAAAAAAACGAGGGGCGGAAACAAGAAGAAAACGGTAGCAGGAGAGCAGGAGAAATAATAGATGGTTATAAAAAATGTAAGCTTGGAAACAGTGATCGGTGTGACAAGCAAAGTACCTCAGAATGGTATGCCTGAAATTGCATTTGCCGGAAAGAGCAATGTGGGGAAATCCTCGCTGATCAACGCGCTCATGAACCGCAAATCGCTGGCGCGGACCAGCTCACAGCCGGGGAAGACGCAGACGATCAATTTTTATAATATCAACAACGAACTGTATTTTGTCGATCTTCCCGGGTATGGTTATGCGAAAGTCAGCCAGCAGGAAAAAGAGAAGTGGGGCAGGATGATCGAGCGGTATCTGCGCCAGTCACAGGTGTTGAAAGCAGTTTTCTTGCTGATCGATATCCGTCATGATCCCTCGGCAAATGATAAGATCATGTACGACTGGATCATCTCGAATGGTTATCACCCGATCGTCATCGCGACGAAAGCGGATAAGATCAACAGAAGTCAGCTGCAAAAGCAGATCAAGGCGGTAAAGCAGGGGCTTGGTGTTGACAAGGATACGATCGTGATACCGTTCTCCGCCCAGACGAAGCAAGGGCGGGATGAGATCTATGAGCTGATCGACAGCATGATGGGACAGCCGGAAGGAGAGGACTGATTATGGCGGGAAGAAGTGCTGGTAGAGAAAACCTTAAACTGATCGTCAACATTCTGATCTCGCTGGTCATATTGCTGCTTTGTATTTTTGTAGTACCAAAGTTGGTTCTGTTCTTTATGCCGTTTGTGATCGGATGGGTCATATCATGTATTGCGAATCCGCTCGTGGTTTTTTTGGAGAGAAAGCTCAAGATCAAGAGAAAGGCGGGAACGGTCGTTGTCATCGTGTGTGTGATCGCGGCAGTGAGTGGGATCGGTTATGGTCTTGGCATCGTACTCTGGAGGCAGGTGTCCGGATTTGTGGAAGAGATTCCCGTGATGTGGGAAGCTGTGAAACATGACTTTGACAATCTGGGAATGTGGATCAACCAGTACATTGGAGTGAGGGCGCCAAAGTTTGCCGATGCTCTGAATAATCTTGGAAATTCGATCGGTGAGATGATATCAGATCTGCCCAAAAGTTTGAATTTGAGTACATTTGAGGGAATGGGCAGTATGGTTGGAAATATAGCAAGTGTTATTATTTCGATCATCATGTGCATGCTGTCGGCTTATTTCTTTATCGCGGACAGGGAGTGGATCACTACGTTTGTCAACAAGATTCTGCCGGAAAATATCACCCGCAAGTATGATGTATTTTCCTCAAGTCTGAAACAGGCGGTCGGTGGATACTTTAAGGCGCAGTTCCGCATTGAGATCTGGATGTATGTGCTGCTCATGGTAGGTCTGACCGTGCTGAATGTGCGGTATAGCCTGCTGATCGCACTGCTGATGGCATTTCTTGATTTCCTGCCCTTTTTTGGCACGGGTATCGTGCTGGTTCCGTGGGCGGTTGTGACAGTCATCGGCGGCAACTATATCAGGGCGTTGGGTTTTCTGGTCATATGGGGCGCGGGACAACTGTTCCGACAGCTGATCCAGCCCAAGATCATGGGAGAGTCGATCGGTATGGAACCGATCCCGACGCTGTTTCTGCTCTTTATCGGATACAGGATCGCGGGTGTCGGCGGTATGCTGATCGCAGTGCCGTTGGGGATCATCGTTGTCAATATGAATGAGGCAGGATTTTTTGATACACCGAAGTACAGTATCAAAATGCTGGTTCACAATATCAATGATTTCAGACGGCTGGATGAGGATATGATCAAAAAACTCGAGGACGAGGAGCGGCAGGAGAACCGCGGAGAGTGATGGATAGAATGCGGAATTTTAGGATTTTAGTGCAGTATGAGGGAACCCGCTATCTGGGGTGGCAGCGTCAGGATTCGACGGGAAATACCATACAGGGAAAATTGGAAGCGATCCTGGCGAAAATGACAGGTCTTGATTTTGTGCAGGTCGATGGTTCCGGACGCACGGATGCGGGTGTCCACGCACTCGGACAGGTGGCAAATTTCAAGATTGACACAGGGATGTCAGCGCAGGAAGTGATGGATCATATCAATCAGTATCTTCCTGAGGACATTGGCGTGATATCGATCCAGGAGGTGCCGGAGCGGTTTCACAGCAGGCTTAACGCGAAAGGAAAGACCTATCGTTACCGCATATGGAATTCCAAACTTCCATGTGTGTTTGAGCGCAGATATGTGTACGAGATGCCTGATCGGCTCGATCTCGATGCGATGCGGGCGGCGGCTTCCTATTTTGTGGGAAAGCACGATTTTAAAGCGTTCACTTCGAATAAAAAGAGCAAAAAATCCACAGTGCGAACGATCGATGCGATCCGGCTGGAGAAGGTGGGCAATGAGATTGTCATCACTTACAGCGGTGACGGGTTTCTGTACCATATGGTACGGATCCTCACAGGTACGCTGATCGAAGTCGGGCTGGGGCAGAGAACACCGGAGTCGATGGCAAAACTGCTCGAAAACAATGCATCCAGAGATCTGTCAGGCGTATTGGTGCCTGCAAAAGGGTTATGTCTGGTTGAAGTAAGGTATTAAATGAATGCAATACGGATGTAGACAAAGGGCGAATAAAGAAAATCTTTACAAACCTCCAACAATTTATTACAATAAGAGATATTTGAACTAAGGAGCTGTGAAAAAATAACTTTTAAACAGTGCGCTGGATTTTTCTTCGAGAGTACCGCTCGAAAATCAGGCGCATAGTGGGTTATGTAATTGATTCATTTTTTAACAGGTCCTAAATTTGATAGACACACTTTTGAAAAATGAAGGAGAAAGGTATGAGTGACACAGAAAAAAATACAGCGGAAATATCCACAGAGGAAAAAGAGAATGTTTCAAGGAATTTTATCGAGCAGCTGATAGATAAAGATCTGGAGGAGGGCGTGTATGATACCGTGCACACGCGTTTTCCGCCGGAGCCGAACGGCTATCTCCATATCGGACATGCCAAGGCGATCCTGGTGAATTATGGGATCGCAAAGGAGTACAATGGAAAGTTTAACATGCGCTTTGACGACACCAACCCGACAAAGGAGGATATCGAGTTCGTGGAGTCCATCAAGGCGGACGTCAAGTGGCTCGGCGCAGACTGGGAGGACAGGCTTTTCTTTGCCTCTGATTATTTTGAACAGATGTATGAGTGCGCCGTAAAGCTGATCAGGAAAGGCAAGGCGTATGTATCGGATCTGACAGCGGAGCAGCTCAAGGAATACAGAGGGTCCTTTACAGAACCCGGAAAGGAAGATCCGTCCGCAGGCCGCTCTGTGGAGGAGAACCTGCAGCTCTTTGAGGATATGAAAAACGGCAAGTATGCGGACGGTGAGAAGGTGCTGCGCGCACGGATCGATATGGCTTCACCGAACATCAATATGAGAGATCCGGTGATCTACCGTGTGGCGCACATGACACATCACAATACAGGTGATCAGTGGTGCATCTATCCGATGTATGACTTTGCGCACCCGATCGAGGACGCCATCGAGGGGATCACGCACTCGATCTGCACGCTGGAGTTTGAGGATCACAGACCGCTCTACGACTGGGTCGTGCGGGAGATCGAGTATCCGAACCGCCCGAGACAGATCGAGCAGGCAAAGATGTACCTGACAAATGTCGTGACAGGCAAGCGCTATATCAAGAAGCTTGTCCAGGACGGAATCGTCGATGGCTGGGACGATCCGAGGCTTGTGTCGATCGCGGCGCTCAGAAGGCGCGGGTTTACGCCGGAGTCCATTCAGAAGTTCGTGGAGCTCTGCGGTGTGAGCAAGGCAAACTCCTCCACCGACTACGCGATGCTCGAGTACTGCATCCGCGAGGACTTAAAGCTCAAAAAGCCCAGGATGATGGCAGCGCTCGATCCTGTAAAGCTTGTGATCGACAACTATCCCGAGGGGGAAGTGGAGTATCTTGAGGTGCCCAACAATCTCGAGAATGAGTCCCTCGGCTCCAGGCAGGTTCCGTTCTGCAGGGAACTCTATATCGACAGGGACGACTTTATGGAGGAGCCGCCCAAAAAGTATTTCAGGCTGTTCCCCGGAAATGAGGTGCGTCTCATGAGCGCGTATTTTGTAAAGTGTGTGAGCTATGAGAAGGACGAGAGCGGCAGAGTGACCGTCGTTCACTGCACCTATGATCCGGAGACAAAGCAGGGCAGCGGCTTTTCGGGCAGGAAGGTGAAGGGTACGATCCACTGGGTTCCTGCGCCGTACGCGGTCAAAGCGGAGGTGCGGTTATACGAGAATCTGATCGACGAGGAGAAGGGGGTCTACAACGAGGACGGCTCGCTGAACCTCAATCCCAATTCGTTGACCGTGCTGAAGGAGTGCTATGTGGAGCCGGCGCTGAAAGGTGCCAAGCCGTACGACAGCTTCCAGTTCGTGAGGCAGGGATTCTTCAATGTGGATGCCAGGGATTCGAAGCCGGATGCGCTTGTGTTTAACAGGATCGTCTCGTTAAAGAGCTCGTTCGTGCTGCCGAAATAGACAGCCGTTCCCAAAGCGCGGGTATTCTCCGCAGGGATATGAAATATCACAGGAAGGGAAGAGGAGTGGAATGAGGTATCGATGTCTGATATTAGACCATGATGATACGGTGGTTAACAGTACTGCCACTATACATTATCCCGCATTTCTGGAAGCGTTAAAGCTGTTGAGACCGGGCGTGACCATCTCGCTTGACGATTATTTCCGGGAAAATTTCGATCCGGGCTTTATACCCTACTGCGTCGGGAAGCTCGGTATGACGGACGAGGAGCTCGAGCGCGAGGTGGAGTGCTGGAAGAATTATGTGTCGGGACACACCGCGAAAGCTTACGACGGTATGAGGGAGATCATCGGGCGTCAGAGAGCGGAGGGCGGCATTGTGTGCGTGGTATCGCACTCCTATGATTTCAATATCAGGAGGGATTATGCATCTAACGATCTTCCCATGCCGGACATGATCTTTGGATGGGAGTATCCGCCCGAGCAGAGAAAGCCTGGCA
>CAJUQU010000075.1 GCA_910588595.1 uncultured Lachnospiraceae bacterium
GAAAACGTAGTAAAAGTCAGTAAAATCAAGTGTTTTAAACCTAATCAGCAGACACGATTTATGATATGTATCTGGAAGGCTATGGAACGACCACGATTGCAAAACGGCTGGTGGAACTTGGAATTAAAAATAAAAAGGGTGAAGTAAGCTGGCATACGCATGGTGTTACGGGGATGATTAAGAATGAAAAATACAAAGGGGATATTCTTCTTGGAAAGACATTTACTACAGATCTGATTTCCAAACGCAGGCTTGCAAATATGGGTGAAGAAAACCGGTATTATCTCAGGGATCATCATGAGCCGATTGTCTCAAGAGAAATATGGGATAAAGCAGAGAAAATACGCATGAAGCGTTCCAATAATAAAGTAGTTGAAACAACCGGAAACAGGGAACGTTATACACGCCAATATTCATTCAGTAGTATGTGTGAATGTGCCTATTGCGGGCATAAACTCACACGCAGGACAAGACACAGCAGGTCTGATTATGAAAAACCAGTGTGGCAGTGTATGAATGCCATTAAGAATGGCATTGCCAACTGTTCGAACTGTAAAGCAGTTGATGAAGCAATTTTAGAGGGAGCTTTTCTGGATGCCTTTGGACTGCTGGCAGGCAATTTTGATGATGTGCTGGATGTGGTATTGTCATATGTGGCGGAATCGGCTGACAGTGATGAAAATATGCGTAAAAAACAGCAGATTGATAAGGATATTTCTGCACTGGAATCAAAAAAATCGCGGATGACAGACATGCTGATTGATGGTACAATATCCAAAGAGGTGTATGAGGAAAAAATGGTGGATTTCACCAGAAAGCTTCATAAGTTGTCTGAGAGAAAAGCGCTTCTTGAGGACAGCATCTGCACACAGAAAGATATAAACAGGCGGATGTCAGAACTCCGTGACACACTTGAAAAAGAACAAGTCCTTGATGAATTTGACAGGGTGGTTTTTGAGAGTATCATTGACAGGGTAATTGTCGGAGGATATGAGGAAGACGGGACACCCGATCCTTACAAACTGACCTTTGTGTTAAAAGGTAATCAAACAGGAACAGTGCCACATGCTAAGGAGCAGTTTAAGGAAAAGGCAAAGAAGTCAAATGAAGAAAAGAGGGTGTCATAAGATGGAGAACCGGCTGGCAGAAGTTGTTGATAAGACTGTAATTATGGAAGTGGACGCAGAATTGAGTTTGTGTTCATGTGAGAGTGACGTGGTGGACGAAACGTGTTCATTAGACGGTGACGACACATGTAGAAGTCGCATGTTGTCTACAAAGGAAGGATTCGTAGAAATCGTCACGATTTGCGTGGATTTTTAAGTTTAACCGAACACTTGAATATCGGGAGGATAGTCATAAGACTTTCCTGAAAGTCGAAAGACAGCTTGTTTTCTATATCATTTTGGTGTGGAACAGGCTGTATTTTTGATTTAAAACTGCCGGCATTTATCAGACGCCTCTATAATCAAATCGAAAGCAGGAGGATGAACAGATGGAGCAGACAAACAAAAAGAGCATATGTGAGATTTACAAACACAATGTGCAGACGGGAAATGTAAAAATCAGCGAACTGAATGATTTTTCAACTGCCGCAAAAAATATTTGACCGAGAAGTCACCTTTTTACGTCTTTGTGCGTGTTATAAGTGAAGAGGAGGTGAGAGATATGAACTTGGAGGAAGCAGTAAGGACATACAGCGATATGCTCTATAAGATCTGTATTGTAATGCTGTGCAATGAGCAGGATGCCCAGGATGTGATTCAGGAAACATTTTGCAGATATTTCGAAAAGGCGCCGGTTTTCACGGATACAGAACACGAAAAAGCATGGCTCATCAGAGTAGCAGCCAATCACTGTAAAGATGTGCTGAGATTTAGATTCCGTCACCCGCAGGTTCCCATCGATTTGCTTGCAGAAAGTCTGGTCATGGAACAGGAACAGCAGGAGACACTGACAGAGCTTTTCGAGCTGCCTGTTAGGCAGAGGACTGTCATTTATCTTTATTATGTGGAAGGATATCAGATGAAGGAAATTGCTGCTATACTTGGTATTTCAGTACAGGCAGTCAAAAAGAGGATGCAGCGGGGAAGGGAACAGCTGCGGGTAGTTTGGAAGGAGGAATGTTGCAGATGAACAGACTGAAATTAAAAGAAACTATGGACCAGATACATATGAAAGAAGAAATGCAAAATGAGATAATCATGAAGGTAAAAAGACAGACGGATCGCAGAGCGTTTGGAAAGAAAAGATTACATCAGGCAGCTGCGGCAGCTGCCGCTTTTGTATTGATCGCAGGAGCAGTTATCCCTAGTCAGGCGGGGATCCGGTATTTTGTAAAAGATCGTTTGGAGAGTATGCCAAAGCAGGAGCTGGAAGCAGTTAATCAGATGGTGCAGGGCCAGAACAATACAGAGGCAGACAGTTTTTCCAGAGACTATTCGAATGAGGAGATAAAACGCATGCAGCAGCTGCAGGAAGCCTATCAGAACGGAAGATTTCCGCAACAGACGATCGCTTTTACAGACAGTGTTGGACAGATACCAGATGATTCGCTCAGATACGATCCAGATACTGGATTTCTTTACCTTCCTGACCGTACGCTGACGGATGAAGAGCTGCTGCAGATCATAGATTTTAATTATACGAGGGATTATGCTGTCTCTCAGGGAACAGCCGCGCAGGAAGCGAGAAAGGAGTGGGAGGAGAAAGAAGAAAGTCTAAAAGCAAAGGTGCAGAAAGAAGGATGGATCACCGAAAAAGAAGCGCTGCAGGCAGCAGAAGTATATTTGCAGACAGAGTTTGATCTGTCGGCAGAAGGGATGATAGCAGATGTATTTTTGGATGAGCCAAAGACGGGACTTTTCATTTATCATGTGAGTTATCAGACAGAGGATGATATTTCTATTTATGCCTATGGCATAGATCTGAATGCAGAGGACGGAAGCCTTGTGGATACCAGTGATGCGTCCATTCGAAAAGATCGGGATTCAGAAACAGATAAAGATACTGACAAAATGATAGAATAATGAAATAGTAAAAACATCTGCCCATGAGGGCAGGTGTTTTTTGAAGCATATTTTGCAGTGGCAGATAAGATTTTATTATCCCGCGCATCTAAGGAACTGTTCAGAAATTACTCATGACAATTACTTGTCTAAATGTCCATCTGCGGCATCAGAAAATCTTGACATAGCCCGCTATGACTGCGATTTTCTTCTTTGCAGCTGAACATTTATACGGCGTACTTGTCACAAATAATTTCTGAACAATTCCTAAGTCCGTGAAGGAAGAGTTGAAGAGACTTTTTGATTTCCCATGAGATTAAAGTTAGGGAACTCATATGCAGTGACTGCCGTACACCGTGAAATGGAAGATCGTTTTGGTTTACAAGGGGAGCGTGAAACAGTATAATGGTAGTATTAGGATAGTCTGAGAGTCTATGAATTAAAGGGAGGGAACTAGGTATTATGAGTGCTTTGAAGATCAGGTTGGCAGGAGCGGGGGAAAAGACACAGTATATCGTCCATGAATTCAATGACAATACGATACGGTTTGTCCTGCGTTATCCGGGGATTGTTGACGCAGATGTCTTGTGTGCTGCCGCAGGAGTAGTAGTGGAAAGCGTGGATGTCCTCCACGCGTCCTTTGCCACAGACAGTATCGGAGCCTATTGGCATGTAAATGAGAAGTATGGGGAGAGCAGTTATTTTCAGTATGTGGAGACAGAGGCGGATCCTTATGTGACGGCATGTTCCCTGGCGCTGCTGCCCATAGAGCCAGAGGGCAGGGTACAGCTTCGCTGCTGTCTGGTCCAGAGCAGCACGGACAGTGCTGTGCTGCTGTCCGTCAGCCATCTTTGTGTGGATGGCGGCGATGGGAAGTATCTGTTGGGGAAACTCATCGAAGCGTATAATCTGATATTGGAAAAAGGAGCGGCAGAAGCGCTGTCCGTGAAAAACGGCAGCCGTGCGGCGGAGCAGATCTACGAGAATGTGTCGTCAAAGGAATTTCTGTCCCTCTTCAAAAATCCGATCTCTGCGGTGAAGTCGGCGTTTCCGTATCCGACCGAGGAGCCGGGAAGGGTGCGCATGGTAAGGGCGGAGATCGCACAGAAGGTGATGGGTGCGGCGCGCAGCCGTGCTAAAGCGGCAGATGCGACGGTAAACGATCTCCTGCTCACTGCGTGCTATCGTGCTTACGCGACACTTCCGGGAATCGATGCTTCCGGACCGATGAGCGTTATGTCCATGATGGATCTGCGCAGGCATTGTAAAAACGGGGAATCTGAGGGGCTCTGCAACATGTCGGGTTCACTGCCTACCGTTTTGAACGATGGCGTCAGAGGAAGTTTTTCGGACACACTTGCAGCGATCGCAGCGCAGACAAGGACAGCAAAGGAAAACCCGCTGGCAGGACTGGAGGGGATGCCTCTTGTCCACGGCGCGTCCAAGACACTCCCGATGGGGCTGCTCCTGCTTGCAGCAAAAAAGGTATACGGAAGCATTTCGATCGGTCTTACCAATCTGGGAAACCTTTCCTGTGATCAGTTAAAATTGGGAGGGATGGCTCCGATTGGCGGCATGTTTGGAGGACCATTGAAAAGGAAACCTGCCATGCAGGTTTCCGCCATCAGTTTTGATGGCGCTGCCACACTCTGCGTGGTGGGTAGTTTTACAAAAGAGGATGGGGAACTGCTGCAGATAATGCTGGATCATATGGTGACAGAAATCAAACAATTTGGGGAGGGCATCGATGAAGGGTGAGCGGATAGTGCTAGGCTAATCCGGTCTTTTGGGCTGTGGGTGTACAATGAGGACACAGGCGCAGGCTGATGCGCCCATGTGCTTGTCAGGAAAGGTGTCTCCACGAGGCAATCCTGGTCGTGCTTGTGACGGCATCGCCGGCGTTTCCGCACAAGAACCACTTTGTGGAAAGACTGATGGAGCGCCACCCTGAGATTACGACGATCGTGCAGAATATCAACGGGAAGAAGACAACGATGGTACTTGGAAACCGTAACAAGACGCTGTATGGAAAAGGGTATATCGAGGATATTCTTCTCGGAATGCACTTTCATAATAATTCTTGCTGTTGCATTGCTATTGTACAGACAATCGTGTATACTAATAGCAGGAAAGGAGGCTGCCATGATGGCAAAGACGACAAATTTATATGTGCGTTTGGAACCGGGGCTGAAAGAACAGGCAGAGAGTGTGCTGGGACAGCTTGGGATTCCTGTGTCCAATGCGGTTAATATTTTTTTAAAACAGGTAGTCATGCAAAGGGGGATTCCCTTTGATGTGAAGCTGCCTGCCGCAAAACCTGTAGAAGCCGGTGCATTGACAGAAGCAGAAATGAACCAGGAACTGGAGAAAGGGTATACGGATTTTGTGCAGAGAAAAACAAAACCGGCAGAGCAGGCGTTTGCTGAAATCCGTAAAGATTATGGCCTATGACATACCGTCTAGCCCTTACGGAACAGACGGATTCTGATTTGCGGGGGATTTATGAGTATATTGCATTCAGTCTCCTGGAACCGGAAAATGCGGTAAGGCAGCTTGACCGTCTGGAAGAAAACATTTTGAAATTGGCAGATATGCCGGCAAAGTTTAAACTGTATGAAAAAGAACCATGGCGAAGCAGAGGGCTTCACCAAATGCCAGTGGATCATTTTATCGTATTCTATATTCCGGATGAGGGGGAAAAGACAGTTACGGTCATCCGGGTTGTATATGGCGGACAGAATATAGATGTGCAGTTGAGAAATACAACAATATAATATAGTGGGAGTGGGAAGCACTTCTTTGGGGGGGCTTTCTTCTATTCCCAGATGGTAGATTTGTTCCTATGTGCCGCAGCCCATTTACATTTTCTGCCGCGTTACCTGCCCGTATCCGATTCTTATCTTCCCGGAATCGGATATCCAAAACCCGGTGCAGACTGTTCTCAATTCCCCAGTGGGCCCATTTACTTTTCCCGTATTCCTCTGCCTTCATCCCTTCCTGACTGTATATGGAATACGACACTGCCATCGTTGTTTCATTTTTTCCGTTATGGTTGCCATGCATGCGCCTGCGCCCTTTCATCCCTTCCGGTCAGGATGGTCTTCCCATCAATGGTTACAACGCCTTCGATCTTCCCTGCAACTGCTTTTGTCCAACGAAAAAAACATCATGGAACCGAACCGGATCGATCATTTGGAACACCCGGTTGATTTTAGTTATGAAATACAATATAGCAGATTTTATCTCTACTGCATAGATATGAAATTATGTGTTTACCGTGAGCATAAATTTATCAAGGCTTGAAACTGAGGAAAATTTTGGTATAATAAAAATATTGGAAATATGTGCTGTCTCGAGAGTTGGCAGATCATCGCCACACAGTACGATTTGATATTCGATTTGGTTGGAGGTGTGTAAGTGGCGACATTTACGGTAGCAGAACTGGAAAGTATGATCGTTGTGAGCATGGGCGATTACAAGACTGCAAAAGGGGAAGAGAAACTGATGACAAAGGATCTGGGATCATGTGTCGGTGTGGCACTGCGGGATCCGCAGACGGGAGTGGGGGGACTTTTGCATGTCATGCTTCCGCATTACACTGGATCCGGTGAAAATGGGGTATTTCCTGCTGTTTCAAAATATGCGGATTCAGGTCTCGACGAGATGACAAAAGCGCTGGTGATGCAGGGTGCACAACGCAGCCGGCTGGTGGCAAAGATCGCAGGCGGGGCGCACATGATCAAAAATGCCACGATACCGGAGAGTAAGGATATTTCTTCCAGAAATCTGACAGCGGTGAAGGACAAGTTAGAGGAGCTTAAGATCCCGCTGCTCGCCGCTGATGTGGGGGAACATTTTCCGAGAACTGTTGTGTTTGAGCCGGGAAGCGGCACATTCAGGATCCTCACGCCGGGCAAAGAGGAAAAGCGGATTTGAAAGGGGGTAGGCGCATGGAAGAGCAAAATAAGGAATTAAATGAGATGGAGCTTTTGGAAAGGAATATTATCAAGAGCTACAATGAATTGTTAAAAACATTGCTCGAGGAGGGTGATATGGATACACTCGAGCGGGTCATCACAGATGATGCGTACCGCTATAAATTAATGGATATGCATACAAATAAGCTCAAACTCGAACATGAGCTGTGACATGTTCCTTTGCACAGTTCTGTCTTTCTCGTGCTCATCGTGCCGGGCATCCCGTCAGCTTTGCTGACATTTTTCAGATGGATGCCCGTATGCATAAAAGAGGTGCATTCCCAGAAGGGAGTGCACCTCTGATCATTCATTCAGGAGTGACAGAGCGATCTTTCTTTTGTGGTGTCGGTATAAGCTTGCAAAATGGTTGTAAAACCAGAAGCCCTCTACCAGGATGTGATTAAAGACACCGATCTTACCTTTTACAGTGCCCTGGTAGTACTCTCCGCCATAGATTGTGCCCCTCTTTTCCTTGATATATTGAATAAGCTCCGATTCACAGGTAATATCAGACTTCAACTCAGTGTAAGCCGTTCCCACGCATTCGGAGTGATGAGAGTCACTGCCGCCAAACATGGGGAGGTTATAGAGGAGTGCAAGTTTTCGCGCCTCGGAGTTTGACTCTTGCGATTCGCAGGCGTTAAACGCTTCGAGAAAGTCAAAATGCTGCATGATGTCAGGATTTCTTTTGTAGGCGCGCGTGCGGGTGATGCTCAAGTGGCGCTCGCCACAAGGGTGCGCCGGACCAAGGATCCCGCCGTGTCTGTGCACGACATCCTGAAGGACCCGAACGGGAAGACCGCGGCATTCCATCAGGAGAAGTTTTACTTTTTCAGGCAGGATCACAAGGATGTGACCTGCATCGATCGTATCATATTCAATTCCTTTTAAAACAACAAAATCACCGATCTTACCTTTTAAGTGATCGCGGTATCTGCGAAAACCGTTGTAGGAATCATGGTCTGTTACAAGCATACCATGGAATCCTTTGGACTTTAATATCTGAATGTATTCAGATATGGGTATCTTGCCGTCCATAGAACCTTCCTTTGTGTGGCAATGCATATCGAATCTCATAACAGGTAAAACCTCCGAATTGATCAAAAAACAATATTTTTGTGCTTCCTTCATTAGTGTACTAAAAATATACGAAATAATCAAATATCAATTTATGGAAAGCATATAAAATTATTTATAAATTTTTCATGAAAAAATTGGTGATTAATTTTGGCTAAAAATATGAAAAACGAACATATTAGAAAAGTTGCACAGAGAAACAGGTTTTTACATTCTGATTTTTGGGAGATAGTAGATAAGCTTAAGATTTTATGAAGAATGATTAAAGAATTGTATTTAGAAGTTGACTTTGCATATTGTATATTCTATAATGATGAACTTAGAAAGGAACAGGAAGGACTTATTTATGGAGGGGAATATTGTGAAAAAGAAAATGATTAACATCTGCAGGTGGGGATCGGGGCTTATCATGCAGTACAAGTCGCTGGCGGTCATGTGCGTGTATGCTTTTTTCTACCTCATCGCTTTTTTCTATCTGGAGCGGAGGGATGTGGCAGTACATGAGATCAGTCTGGGGATCGACGAATATATACCATTTTGCGAAATCTTTATCGTGCCATACCTGCTCTGGTTTGCGTATGTGGCATTGACGGTGGTATTTCTGTGTATCAAAGACCGTGAGGAGAGCGACAGGCTGGTGGCGTTTTTAATGGCAGGAATGACGATCTTTATCGTCGTGTCAGCCATATTTCCAAATGGACACAATCTGAGACCAAAGTTTTTTGAGAGGGATAACATATTTATTGATCTGATCAGACATCTGTATGCGACAGACACACCGACCAATATATTGCCGAGCATTCATGTGTACAATTCAGTTGCGATCATGATCGCGGTGTGGAGGAGCAGATGCTTTGCGGATCATAACATTATCCGGACGGCGATGCTTGTGCTCGGCGCAAGTATCATATGCTCGACGGTTCTGATCAAGCAGCATTCCATGCTGGATGTGCTCCTGGCGCTTCTGCTGTCGGCTGTGATGTACTCTATCTGCTACAAGAGATCGACAGTCAGGGAGAAACACGTATTTACTGCGAGGATCAAATGATCATGAAAATAAAAACAGCTCCGGTTTAAGGGAGCTGTTTTTTTACTTCAATGCGTTTTCGGAAGTGTTGACCATGACTATATGGGAAATATTATCGTAGTTCTTCTCTGGCATGATGAAGACTTTGCGGCCGCTTTTTAAAGAGAGAGCAACAGCTTCCGTGCCGTTGTTGACCTCGTCGCAGATTTCTTCAAAATTGTTTTTTAGTGTCGTGAAATCCATTTCTCTTACTAAATTTTTCATATGGGAATCCTCCTAATTCCTTTTTGACGTAAACTCTGTGTGCATCAATACGGGAATATAACTGACGCATCTTTATCCTGGCTGGTTTCCCGCAGTTCTTAAGTGCTGACAGAGTTCTGGAAAAAATTACTTGTCATAAACAGTATCGACAATTTTTTAATAAAATATTATATGAAAAATAATAAATATTCAGAAAATTGATGATGTTTTTAGGATCCGCTCAGCGTCTGCCGGGAACGAACCCCTCAAAGATAAAAAGGTCGAAGCTCCTTGATACTTTGTCGAGCTCCTCCTGAGAGCGGACAGTCCATGCGATACTCAGGCTCTTGTATAGTTTTCTGCAGATGTTTCTTGACAGTTCGTTTTTGTGCTTGCAGTTGTATGCGATAAAATCTGGCGATGCATAGCAGTTGCCGATCAGGTGGGAGAGCAGAAAGTATGGGATATTCAGCTTTTGCTTTGTGAAATCCTCGGAGAGTTGTCCGCGGACTATATTTGGTCTGTGGATCTTGTACCAGCGCACAGCCAGCGGATGAAAGGATTCGATGCAATACAGCCCTTTGTAATCAGCCAGGATACTGTCACAGATCCTGCATAGCTTGTCAGCATTTTTTTCCACTTTGTATTCTATGATCAACGGAACCCTGCCGTCTACCATATTCAGGATATCTGTGAATGCGGGGATGCGCTCATCTGTTCCGAGCAGACGGAACTGCTGCAGCTCTTCGTATGTATAATCTTTCAGGTTTCCTTTGACGCCACAGATGCGGTTCAAGGTATCATCGTGAAAAACGACAGGTATGTCATCTTTGGTCAGATGGACATCGAACTCGATGCCGTAGCCAAGATCCGCAGCCTGCTTGATGGCGGCGTAGGAATTCTCGGGAAGTTTTTCGTCAGGTTCTGCCTGTCTGGATTCCGGATCGGTCTGTTGTCCGAAACCGCTCCTGATATTTTTTAGTTTCTGGATCTTCGGGTTCATATTGTGGAGTCCGCGGTGGGCGTACATATGACCGAAAAATGGTCTGTAGTCAGGACGTCCATGAATACGCGGTTTAATGGAGATCAGGTAAAGACCTGAAACGGTGATGAACGACAAAAAAAAGCGCATGATCGTAAATAATAATCCCATCATAATGTAAATAACCTCTTTTTCTCTCTTGTACTATTATACTACGCGCTTTTGCAGGATTTGTAAATATATAAAGTAAATAAAGTAATTTTCATATAGCAATTGTTGTGTAATTATTGTGAAAGTAAATTGTTGTGTTTTAGCTGGGTTTGTTATAGAATATAAATATCTATGAATAAGGAACTGTATACAGTTTCTGGAGAGTAATTAGGTAGGGAGAGGGTAGCAGATATGAAAAAGAGAGTACTGGCGTTACTGATGGCCGCAGTTATGATTCTGCAGCTTACGGGTTGTCGTACAAAGGATACCACTGCGGAAGGAAAAGAGACGCAGACACAGAACAGTATCAAGGATATGTTTCATAGTGCTAAAGAAGATAGGGCGGATGCCGCGGCGGATGTGACTGTGGATGCCGGTACGGATGAAAAGGATATAGATATACCAGAACAGGATGAGAGAGACACGGATGAAGGGGACATCGAGATCAGATACCAGGACGACTACTATGAGTTTGTCAACGAGAATCTGCTGTCAAAGATCGAACTTGCGGCAACGGACGCGCACTGGGACTGGTTTGGCGAGTTGAGTGCTGTTGTGGGTTCTGAGATGGATGATATCATCGATGATCTTGTGGCGGATGGAAAAACATATGAGAAGGGCAGTTCTGAGCAGAAGATCAAGGACATGTATGAGTGTGTGACCAACATGGATAACCGTGAGGAAACAGGTCTGGGACCGCTCAAGCCGCATATGGACAGTATCCGTAATGCGTCGAGTATCGATGAGTATGTGGATGCGCTGGCGCATCTGAGCGGCGAGTTTGGGTTCAGCAGTATCGTCGGCGGTTACAGTATCATGCAGGACAAGGTGGATTCGAGCCAATATGCGGTTTATATGATGTATGCGGACACGCTGATCGGCAAGGAGTACGTCGAGGGTGCGAATACGCAGGAGTATATGGATCTGTACCTTGACTATATCAATGATATGCTGATGGAGTTCGGCATGACTGCGGACGAGGCAGCCCAGAGCACGGATTCCATCGAGGACCTTTTGCGTGATATCTGTGAGTCGACGCTGACAACGGAGCAGCTCTATGACCCTTCCCTGACGTACAATGCGTACACGGCTCAGGGGCTGCAGGAGTTGTACACCAATGTTGATGTGCCGAGGATGCTAAAGACCCTCCGGGTGGATGGGCAGGACAAATATATTGTCATGGACGTGGAACAGGCAAAGAAGATCAATACCCTGTTAGTGGAAGAAAACCTGCAGGCGCTCAAAGATTACTCAACGTTTGTCATGCTCAATGACACGGCTAAATATGCCAATGCGAACTACGCAAAGCTTAGCGACGATATGAAAAATGCGCTGTACGGGATCACGGAGAGCTGGGGCGATGAGAAGACATGGAAAAATCTGACGCAGGATATGCTGCCGTGGGATTTTGGAATGATCTACGTGAAAGAACATTTTTCGGCTAAGGATAAAGAAGCAGTGGAGAAGATGATCGAGCAGATTCTGGAGGAATATGAGACGATCATCAACAGACAGGACTGGATGAGTGATGCGACGAAGAAAAAGGCGATCCGCAAGCTGGAGACGATGCAGGTCAAGATCGGATATCCCGACCGGTGGCCGGCGGCGCGCGATATGATGCAGGTGACACCAGTTTCAGAAGGGGGAAGCCTGCTGTCCAACCTGCTGGTGAGTATGCAGGTTGCGATCGAGGACAGTCTGAACAAACTTGGGACGAAGGTTGACAGGACAGAGTGGGATGTGACGCCGCAGACGATCAATGCAATGTACGATCCGTTAAACAATGAGATCATCTTTCCGGCAGCAATCCTGCAGGCGCCATTTTACGACAGGGATAACAGTTACGGCGCGAACCTGGGAGGGATTGGTTTTATCATAGCACATGAGGTGAGCCACGCTTTTGACTCGAGCGGCGCACTCTATGATGAATATGGGAATTACAATGTGTGGTGGACGGACGAAGAACTTGCAGAGTACAAGAGGATGTCGCAGTCCATCGTGGACTATTACAATAATTACGAAATGATCGGCGTCAATGTCAATGGTGAGCTGACACTGATGGAAAATATCGCCGATCTCGGCGCGATGACCTGCATCACCTCCATTATCGGTGATGACGCGAGGGCGCTGGATGAGGCGTTTGGACAGATGACATACAACTGGGCCAGCGAGGATACGGTAAGTTTTATGATGTATCTGCTGAACACGGATACGCATGCGCCGAACAAGGTACGTGTCAATGCGGTGTTGAGCTCCTGTGATGCTTTTTACAAGATATATGATATCAAGGAGACAGACGGAATGTATGTGGCGCCGGAGAACAGGGTTGGAATCTGGAAATAGAGGGGAAAAAGGTATGGTACGGACAAAAGAATTGGGTTTGAAGGTAGCGGGAGGGCTGATGGCGGCTGTGATCGCGGTGTCATCTGCGCAGGTGTGCGGTATGAACCATCAGCTTCGGAAGGTATATGCAGTAGAGTTCACCGTGGCGGAGAGCAAGGCGGTGCTCTACAGCAACGACAAGACAAAAGTGTACAAGCAGCCGGATCTGAACTCGGGCGTCGTGACAACGATAGCGCCCGATCTTCCGATCGAGGTGACGGGCGTCACCTCCAACGGCTGGTTCCGGATCTCATTGGACGGCACATATTATGTGCCGGGTGAGGGACTGGTCTCGAAGAATGCGGACACCTCCAAGTCGGTGGTGACAGGTTCGGACATCACTGCCCTGACAAAAGGAACGTTTTCCTTTTATATGAATCCTGAGCTCAGTGATTTCGACAAGGACGACATTGATGACATGGATGAAAATACATATATCAAATATCTCGATTCCTTCCTGATGGGATATGCTCTGCTGGATAACTGCATCCTGCAGGACAGTGGCAAATATCTGAAGGAAGTCTATGAGAGTGAAGCGAAAGTGGATAAGAATGTCGCAAACATGTCATTGCAGACGTATCTGATCAATTACCGGAACCATTATCTCAGCGACAGCCTGATCGGTCCATTTCGCAATGACAGGGAACTCAAACTGGCACTGAACCGGGCAATACGCTATAACATCACGAAGTTTTGGGCTGTTTACAGGAATTCGAATATCGCAAGTGACGAGACCAAGATCAAGAAGGCGATGGAGGATGTGGTGAATGAGATCAAGGCAGAGCAGGGGGTCACATTTACCTATAGCGTGAAATATGGTGACTACAAGACAAGTGATGGCACTGCAGGTAAGGGTTGGATCGTAGAGTTTAATAAAAAGGATTAGGCAATGAGTGGAAACGAACATTTTGTAAGTGCAGACAGTGAAGGGTATTTCTATTGCAGGGCAGTGGATTGTTATTTGAATGTCAAAAAAGAACAACATGTGTGCGGATCCGGCTGTCCTTATTATACTGGGAAAGCAGACATCGCGAAAGGAGAATTTGTGTGCCGGTATCAAGAGAAAGGGATGGATGATCAGCCAGCCCTTTTTCCGTCTGTCGAAGGGTTGGATGAACGGCTTTACAAGGCGTATGCGTATGCTGCCAAGGCACATCTGGGACAGTATAGGAAAAAGACGAGAGTTCCTTATTTTGCACATATTATCACGACCATGAATTATGCTGTGGAGCTCACAGAGAAGATTGAAGTGCTGCAGGCAGCGATCCTCCATGACACTGTTGAGGATACATGGGTGACATTTGACGATCTGAAAGATGAGTTCGGGGACAGGGTTGCCGGGCTTGTGGAGGCGGAGACGGAGAATAAGCGCCGTGGTATGCCGGCTGCACAGACGTGGGAGATCAGGAAGAGAGAGGCGATCGAGCATTTAAAGGCGGCCTCGCCGGATGCAAAGTTGATCGTCCTTGCGGACAAGACCGCCAATCTGGAGTCGATCGTGAGGGAACAGCGTTATCTGGGGGTGGAGATCTGGGATAAGTTCAATCAGCCGGACAAGTCAAAACAGGAGTGGTATTTCAGGGCAGTCAGAGCCCAGCTAATGGATTTTTATGACACAAGTGTCATGAAAATGTATGACAAGTATCTGGAAATACTATTCTGAGGATCCCACAAAATCATCCAGGGTGCGGAATGAGTATCCCATTTCTTCCCATCTTGTCAACAGTTCATCGAGAATCTCACCGTTGGTTTGGGAAGTGCTGTGCAGGAGGACGACGGCACCGGGGTGAATCCTGCCGACCAGCTTTTTAAAGGCTTCTTCTCTTGACGGCTGCTTATCCTGATACCAGTCGACATAAGCGAGGCTCCAGAAGAAGGTGTCATAGCCCAGTTCTTTTGCCATTTTTAGATTATTAATATTATATTTTCCCTGCGGCGGGCGGTAGAAATGTGCCAGTTCCGTGCCTGTGATCTCCTTGAATAAGTTTTCGACATCGCGCATTTCTTTCTCAAAGGACTCCTTCGACGCGATCGAGGACATATCCAGATGATGGTAGGTGTGGTTGCCCACGGAATGTCCGTCAGCGACCATCTGTTTTACAAGGTCCGGCGCGGATTCCAGATAATGTCCTACCACGAA
>CAJUQU010000076.1 GCA_910588595.1 uncultured Lachnospiraceae bacterium
GAGAGTGACCTTGTACGTTAAACTTATTATACAATGAAAACAACATAATTGGTAGGCTTTACATATTTTTCTGTTTATTTTGTTGCTGTTTATGCACCAACTGCTCAAAACCTGTTCCTTTTCCTGCTTGCCATGCTCGCTCTGGAATCAACTGGTTCTATCCGTTTCCTATACAGACATTTCCTGTCTAAATTTCGGATAAATCGTTGAATACCTTTTATTACGGTTGTTCTTACGCATATAGACTATAGCAGATTTATGAATATTACTGCCAGCATTGCTTTGAATCTTATAAATAGGACCCTCTGTTCACAGCCGGTTTTTCTATGTATTGACGGCACCATGGTTCCAAAATCAGGAAAGAAATTCGAGGATGTATCTAAACTCTTTGACCATGCAGCACATAATGGTTCGAATTATCTCAATGGACATTGTTTTGTAAGCGTCATGCTCTGTGTACCTGTGTGGAATCAGAACCAGATCCGTTATGTTTCCGTCCCGCTTGGATACCATATGTGGCTGGGCAGCGAATCCAAACTAAAGCTTGCCGCTTCAATGGTACGCTAGGTAATGCCGGAACTTTCCGGGAAGAAAAATGTCATCATCCTGTTTGACAGCTGGTATGTCAAGAAAGACTTGGTATGTCTTGTGGATGAATACGAAAACCTTGATCTTATTGGCAATGCCAGGGCTGACTCTGTTATTTATGACCTGGCTCCTGAACCGTCCGGAAAAAGGGCAGACCAGCGGAACATGGAAGGAAGCTGTCCATTCAGGATGATTTCATACTGTCGGATGAAAAGATCGGTAACTATTTTATGGTTGCACGCAGGGTACTCACAAATGTATTTGGCAAAAGGAAGGTTATGGCATACGTGACAGCACCGGAAAGGGATTCTGACAGCCGGCGTCTGTTTTTTTAGCACAGTTTTACCAGAACAGCTTCAAATCTTCTGTGCGTGGCAGGAAAAATCCCCATTAAACCAGACGGGAGGTGACAGTTTGCAGTTCATCCCACTTCTTCTATATGTATATAGATGGAATATTGAAGTCAGCTACTATGAACAGAAAACATTCAGGTCATTATGCAGCTACATGGTACGAAGCCGTAAAGAGATTGAAATGCTGGTCAACCTAATCAACATCGCCTATTGTGCCATGAAAATACTGCCGCATCAGGACACGGCATTCTCAAAATATCGTACAGAAAGCGTACAAGAATTCCGGTTTGCTCTTAGCGCACAGATTCGGGAACAGGTATTTTATGCCGTTTTCGCGAAAAATATCGAAACCCACATAAAAACAAATACAATAATTAATGCACTAAAACAGTTGGCTCAACAGCAAGGATATTATTTATAAAGTTGTAAAGTCGTGTGCTATAATTAATCATGCAAAAACACTCCTTTGTATGGTTGGTTGTGGTGATTCAATTATAACAAAGATCCAGTGTTTTTGCATTCTTATTTTATTGGGGGCAAACACACCTAGTTGAAAAAATGGGGAAACTCAAAAAGAACTGCAAGAAAACAATAGGTTACTGATATCGACTGTGCAGTTTTATCGGCAATCGGGCGCGTCCTATGCCAACTGACAGGCACTTTACGAAATGAAAACAGTGTGCTACAATAAAGCTCATCCCGCGCTCTTGTCACAGCATATTCGAGGGTAATTTTGCGGCATCAGACCAGGAGGTATTTATCAATGAATTTTGAGAACGAAAGAGACTACATCATGCGGATGATCAAGGAAATGGTACGCGTATTATTCTCACTGCTTTTCGGGAAAAAATATGTCTGTGTCGAGAAGGAAGACGAGAGCAGATACGAAGTTTCCGGCAAAAAGCTGAGCGACTTCAAAGCGATGATCGATCTCGGCAACATAAACGAAGCTGAAAACATTTTATTGGACGGGATTGATCACACGCAAATAAATGAGATTGCCGCGGCTGCCCTTTTTTATCAGTATATCAGCGAGCAGGAGGACGACTTTCTGCTGCAGCATGATTATTCCAAAGAAGAAGCCCTGGACGGCATCAAACAGCTTCTGCAAAATTCCGGCTACAGTGACATCACCAAGATCATCGATTGAACACACGCAACGGGACTGCATTCGACGCACTTGAGAAAATACTTCTTCAGCCGCTGCAGCCCACATCGCAAAATGAAGGAATTATCATTGCTATGAGATGAAAGAAGGAAAAAATTGAGATATTTAGGAAATAAAGATTCTATCACAAGTACAATAAAAAAGATTGTGTCTTCAAAGGTTCAGATAACTCCGAACACAACCTTGTTTGATGCATTGTGCGGAACAGGTTCTGTTGCAAATGTATTTAAAACCGATTGTAATGTGATAATAAACGATAGTTTAAATTGCGCAACTACATATGCATATGGGCGCATGGTTGCTGCTTCATGTACATTTAATGTATTAGGATTTGATCCCTTTGAATTTTTTAATTCGAATGAAAACGTACTCCAAGGCTATTTCTACACGAATTATTCTCCTGGTGGTTCAGACAGGATGTATTTATCTGAATATAATGCCGGACGCGTTGATTACTTCCGGCAGACAATTGAAGATTGGCATGTTCATGATCAGATAAACAGAGAGGAATATACATACCTCCTGGCATGTTTGATCGAATCCGTTTCATTTGTGTCAAATACTGCCGGTGTATATGGTGCTTTTTTAAAAAAATGGGATGATCGCGCATTGAGAACCATTCAATTTATAAATCTGTCAGATGGCATTGTTCCTACACATACAATCGAAGTACATACCAATAAGCTAGAACAGATTATCGAAAATATACAATGCGATATTTTATATCTCGACCCCCCATATACACAAAATCAATATGGAACCCAATATCATTTGTTAGAAACTTTGATATTAGATGACAGACCTGAAAAAATCAGCAAAGTCACCGGTTCCCGAAGCACTAGGGAAATGCGTTCAGACTGGTCAAAAATTTACAAAGTGCATATATTGCTTGATCGGATCCTTGCCAAAACATCTGCCCGACATATTTTTTTAAGCTATAACAATGCCGGGGATATGAGTCGGGAATATATCGAAACACTTATGAAACGCTATGGATATGAAACCACCTTCGAACGTATAGAGATTCCCTATAAAAAGTATGAGAATTGGAAATCACAAAACAAAAAAGATCATTATGAATATCTTTTTTATATAGAAAAGAAACCTACAGAAGAAATAATATTTGAATCACCCTTAAATTACACGGGCAGCAAGGCAAAAGTAGTTCCTTACATAAAACAAAATTTAATCGCAACCGATACATTTGTCGATGTTTTTGGAGGCGGCTTTAATGTTGGAATCAATTCTGACTCAAGGGACATTATTTACAATGACATAAATTTTATAGTGAAACAACTGCTAGAATCTTTTCAGAAATGCGATACCTATGACTATATAACCTATGTTAAAAAGTTTATAGAGAAACACAACCTCGAGAAAGGAAATAAGGAAAGTTATTTGGCAGCCCGCGAATTTTATAATAAATTACCCGAAAGCAAAAAAGATCCGCGAATGCTCTTTGCAATCATCCTGTATAGTTATCAACAACAGATCCGTTTTAACAGTAATTATGAGTTTAATAATACTGCCGGTGTGCGCTGGTTTAATGACTGTATCCTTGCAAAATTGATCAGTTTCAGCCGTGTGATCAAAGAAAAAAATATTACTTTTACCAGTTATGATTACATCCACCTAAGGGATCACATAAAAATTGACCAAAACACATTCCTCTATCTGGATCCGCCATACAAACTTACCACTGGAAGTTATAATGATGGAAAACGCGGCTTTAAGGGGTGGAACGACGAATTAGAGAAAGAATTATTTGCATTTATTGACGAAATGGCACTGAAGAATATTCCGTGTATGCTTTCCTATGTCTCAGAACACAAGGGCAACACAAACACAGCCCTAAAGGAATGGATAGCCCAAAACGGCTACACACTTATTCCACTAGGCGACATTATTGGTATTTCAGGAAAGCCAAGAAAGGAGATTCTTGTAACGACATTTTAATCATAATATTTATGAAAAGGAGGCGTCGTTCATAATGGCAAAACCACATTTTATCATCAAAAATAATATGAACAAATCATCTGTCAGACATATTTATATGAAGGATATTCTAACTCATGATATACTCAGAGATGTCTGCACAAGAATAACAGGTCAGCCCGATTATGACGTTGCATTTGTAGATAACCAATACCAGGATGAGCGCCTCTCAAAATCTTTCAATAAAGGACGATTAGCCACATTAATCTATGATGATAAAAGCGCGTTTATCAGTTTTTCGGAGAAATTCATAGAGGGCCGTGATTCCGCAGTCCAAAGTGTCGCAACAGCATTTAATATTTTTTACCAGAGCAATGCCTCCAACAAAGAACTATATTATTATTTTTTAGGTTCTGGCGACAGATTTGAAACCGATTACTTTTATTCGGTATACCGCCAAATGCAAACCATAGGATTCCAATTTTTAAATCCGGAAGTTTTATCTGCTCCTGTTATTTCCTTTTCTTCCATTGAGGATTTGATTTTTTCAAGAAGGTTTACATCCAAAAAGAACAAAAGTAACAATTCCTCATATGTTACAAAGGAAAAATCAAAAGAAATTGAAATATACGGAAAAACATATGGTGCAAACAAATATGATGCCGCAATGTTAAGTTTTACTTCCTCTGTCTTAGCCCAGGCTCAACAGCAGCACATTACTCTATATGAAATACTTGATGGTAATTTAAAACATATGCCTGATTCATGCCTCAAATCACTTGATTTAATGGGTAACGTGGATGTTGTTTCAACCAATCTTGAATTTGAGAAAAACCAGTTTGAAAACAACAATAGCCTTCGTTCTCCCAGATACAGGGTCAATCTCTTAGACCGGGTAGGTCTAAAACATTGTCCGCTTTGCCACTGTGAGATCCCTGAATTAATCCAGGCTGCCCATGTATGGCCAGTTCATATGATCAAAAAACAGCCTCTTCCATTCGATGAACAATTCTCCCATGCCATTAATGGCGAAAATGGAATCTGGCTATGTGAAAACCACCATAAATTGTTCGATGAAAATATGATCACATTTGATCGCCACGGAAAACTAGACATTCATACATCAGACTCTAACGAGAAAAAATTCATACTGAAAATAACCGAAGAAGACACGCTTCCTGGCCCTTATCATTCAGAACTATTTTTTAAATATCTTGAACTTCGAAACAGCTCTATATGAGCCAAATCCATAGGCACTATATATTTTGCAAAGGAGCGGTGCGTCAAATATCTAAACTGACACAAGCCTGACGCTGGCACTGTTGGACAGCATCATTCAAAAATGCGCTCCTATCTGCAGCTGAAAGATACAACAACTTTTAAAGCCCTGACAGAAAGCACTATCCAGAGCAGCGGCTATTTCGTGCACACTCTGAAAGCGGCGATAAATAGTATAGATTAGTGCGTCAAATGTCTCCGAAATACAGCTATAGTGTCTTGATCGCCCCTGTTCTGGCAGAGTCCGAATACAACTTTTTACTCGCTCAGAAAAAGCTCATACAGCGGGTATACAAACAGGACAAATGACACAAGTGTCATTTTTAACGCATTAAACAGATATGCATTCATTCTAATGGTGTTATTCTTGATCATGAGCTTATACCGCCTTTGATAGTGGCACAGCGTAAACGCTGCCACGATCAGAAGTGCAGTCCCATGCTCCAGCACATATATATCCCGGATCACTCCTGACAATACCCCCGCAGACCGCGGAAAGCTGTCATACATTCTCGCGATATACGCGGCATTGACGGCAAGGACGATCCCGATCAGAACATGCCCGAAATATGCCTTCTTGTCAGGAACTCTGTCGTAGACCATCTGTATGAACTTCATGCAGAAAAGAAGGAGCGTGAGCATGACCTGCCAGAAGAGCATAAACCGCGTTATTTCCCTGCCGTCGACACAGTAGAGCCCAATATCAAACACACCCCTGCCGGCCCATATGCACACAACACTCCTCAAAAAATAGAATGGTTTTTCTTTCCCATAACGGTCGATCGCCCAGAACAGAGCTGCCGGAACAGCAGACAGCACTACAGTCTCTTTCAATAACTCGCAGTTGCTGCTCATACACAACAGCAGGAATTCCACCCAGAATGTAACACCACCAACGATCACCCATAATAAATATTCTATCTGTATCTTCAAAATCCATCTGTCCTTTCGAACACATTGCTGAGAATGTACTTGCACTATTGAACAAAAGTTCATAATTGTACTTATTATATATGATTTTACCACAGTTTCAATAAAAATGATACTATATCATATGAGGTCTTCTATTAGGCTTTTCCCCAAAGGCTAATTGAAGTAAAAAGTGATTTTGATTGCATCGCATGACGGGTTATGATAACATAAAGTACAGAATCTATACAGGAGGTAAAACAGTTGAATCTTCAAGAAGAAAAGGAACATTTACTTGTCGGTCTCAAAACTTTACAGGCAGCAGCAGACAAGCTGCTGGAAAAGGTGGCTCACTACTCAGAAAGTTACCATGATTCTGCGAGATATATTTGGGAGAGCCAGAGTGAATTCGATGAATACGAAACGATTTTTAACAAGCTGCTGGTCAACCAGGTCGTCGATTCAGGGGAACAGACCCAAAAAAGACTGCATCAAATCATCAAGATGATGGACTCTCCGTATTTTGCACGGATTGATTTTCAGATGGAAGAAGATCCAGACCCCATGAAAATTTATATTGGAAGGTTCTCTTTCTGGGATGACGCCGGTGAATTTGAAGTATTTGACTGGCGCGCACCGATATCTGAAATGTATTATGAATATGAATATGGCAATGCACATTACGATGCTCCGATGGGAAGAATAGAGGGACAGCTGGTCTGCAAAAGGCAGTACAAAATAAGCCGTGGGATTTTAGTGTATGCTCTAGAGAGCGGTATCGGCATCAGTGATGAGGTTTTACAGCAGGAACTTGCCAAAAACGCAGATCATAAGATGAAGGATATTGTTGCCACAATTCAGAAAGAGCAAAATAAACTGATTCGAAATAATTCATCAGACACGCTGATCATACATGGTGTTGCCGGCTCGGGAAAGACCTCCATCGCATTGCACCGAATTGCTTACTTTTTATACAAGTATAAAGGGAAGATCACATCAAAAAATTTCCTGATCATCTCTCCAAACGGCGTTTTTGTCGATTACATTGCAGACGTCCTTCCGGAACTTGGAGAGGAAAATGTCAGATGCATTACCATGGATGATATTGCAAAAAAACTTTTGGGAAAAGAGTACCATTGCGAGAAAATGAATCTGCAATCGGAACGTCATTTGCAAAGGGCTGCGGATACGGACTGGAAGAAAAGAAACCAATTTAAAAATTCTGCTGATTTTTTAAAACAGTTAGATGATTATCTGTTGAAATGCAATAGAGAGAATTTTCATGAAGAAGATTACCACTATGCAGGCGGTACAGTAGATGCGTCATACCTGCGAAAATGCTACGACATAAGAGAGGACATTCCAGTACGGGAGCGTTTTCAAGAAATTGCCACGCTTATATCCGAAGATATCAAGGATATTCACAAAAATGATTTGTTTGAATGGTTGATGGAAAGATATGATATGAATCATGTACTGCAATTATACAAGAATTTTTACGAATATCTTGGAATGTCGAATTACTTTCATTATATGGAAGGCATGAAAATTGAAAGCTCGGATATTTTCCCGCTCATCTATGTAAAAATGTACTTAGAAGGTTTTACAAGAGAACCCGAAATCATGTACCTAATCATCGATGAAATGCAGGATTATTCACCGATCCAATACGCCGTGATCAATAAGCTTTACAAGTGCAGAAAGACTATTCTTGGCGATTTCTGTCAGAATGTCGTACCATTTGCAGAAGATCATTCAAACTTTTTGCAACAGATATATGCAAATGCACAGTTTATAGAAATTCATAAAAGCTATCGTTCAACCTATGAGATTATGAAATATGCTGAGAAAATCAAAAAAGATCAAATTCTCGACCCCATCGAACGTCATGGCGATGAACCCTTGGAGATTGCATTTGAAACTCAATCGGATGAGGAAGATTATCTTATAAATGCGATCAGACGTACACAGGCAGACAAAAAAAACAACAAACTGGGAATTATCTGTAAAAGCTACCCCCAGGCGGAATCTTTGTATCATACTCTGTCCGCTGTTGGCGAAATTCATCTGTTTACTTATGATACGGATACGTTTTACAGCGGCGTGATCGTGTCGTCTGTGTCACTTTCTAAAGGACTAGAATTTGACGAGGTACTGATCGTTGACACAGACCAGAAAAATTATTGTACGGAATATGACCGTAACCTGCTTTATGTGGCATGTACGAGGGCAATGCATCGCTTAAAGCTACTTTATTGTAAAGAAAAAAGCAAGTTTCTGGAAGAATAAAGGAGGTTCTTATGAATAAAAATCGCAGGTTACTGCAACAATATCTTAAGGATAATATCTGGCTGACCATCGCATTGCTAGTACTGTCAATACTGATTAGTATACTGAGTCTGACAGTGCCCTGGTTCATGCAGTATTTTACTGACATTATTGTCATTGGTGGGGCGTGGGAAAATATTGGTACTGTGGTTGGCATTTTTTTAGTAATTATTTTACTTCGGTTCGCAGTAGATCTGCTGTACGAACAGCTGATGGCGTATTTGGTTTTTCAGAAGATTACCTTGTCCGTCAGAAAAAGAATCGAGCATATTCTAATCTTTATGGAATGCAAATATCTGTATAAAAAGAAAGAAGAAATCAGTGAAAAGGACATTGAAACAATTCTTCTCGGAGATGTGGACGCCTTTAAAAATGTTTTATCTCAAACCATTAAATTTTTTACAGAGGTGCTGAAACTGCTCGTATACATTTCTATCCTGCTTTACTATTCATTGCCTGTCGGATTGATTGTGTGCGCAAGAATTCCAATCTATTATATTGTTTCCAATTTATTTGACCGTCCACTGTCCACACGAAGTGAGAAGAACAGAGCTGTACAGTCAAGTTTGATCCAGAAAGTTAAAAAAATATTTCAGTCCCTTCCTGCCATTAAGACACTTCAGATAGAAATGCGCGTCGAGCAGGATCTGGATAGACAAATAACAGGATATTGTAAAAATCAGAGTAAGTTATCAATTCTTAATGCAGGATATCAGGAACTAAATACAGCAATCAATACTATACTGAATGTACTAGTTCTTGTCCTGTGCGGCAGGGCAATCCTGCAGGGAAGCATGACCCTTGGAACGATGATGCTGATATCAAATATTCAGTCACGGACGACCATGCCGCTGTTTTTCTTCAACAATTATTATTTGCAGTACAAGAGCAGTTTTCCTGGAATATCGCGTCTGGTACGTTTTCTAGAGACAGAAGTGGAGAATACCGCACTTCGTTCTGACAGACCACATTTTGAGACACTTTCTTTGAGGAATGTGAGCTATTCCTACGTGACAGGACAGTACGCTCTGGAAAACTTTTCCCTGGAAATCAAATCCGGAGATAAATTGATCCTAACAGGAGACAATATGACCGGCAAAAGCACTCTTTTAAAATTACTAGCGGGACTGTTGACTGCTGACAACGGACAAATACTAGTAGACGGTAAAGAAACTTCTAACTACGAATTGCGGCATATTTCTACACTTTTTCTGCAGAATCAGAACAATTATTGTTACTTTGATCAGGAGGGATCTGGCGGTGAAGTGCAGCTCTTGAACCTATCTATAATGCGAGATGTGTCAAGCCCGCTGATTTTGCTGGATGAGGCGGACGCAAGCATCAACCGCAACCGCCTGGATGAGGTCTATCGGTTTTTGAATTCCGACGCAGCCGTCATTTTGGTCACGCACAGGGACACAGATAGGATTTTGCTGGATTACCCTAACGCGAAAATAATACAGATTTAAGCATAAATGTATCATTAAGTTTCAGTTTGATGTATAATGTATAAAAAATAAAGAAGGAGGTGATCGATATGGCAGCGAACATACAGAGATTCAAGAAATTAAGAGGAAAGAGGTATGAAAAAATATATTAGACGCGTTAGCAGATACATCATTGTCGATATTTTATTCGACATTCTGTGCACTGTTTTTGCAGCGTACATCCCGGTGATGCACAAGGAGCTGTTTGACAGTCTTGCGCAAGGCACGTTGTCCCGCATTCCTGCCATCACGGCAGTCTTTATCGTTCTGCAGGGACTATCCTGCGCCTGCGTTTATTTGTGCATGCTGTGCACATGGAAGATCGCCATCACATTTGAGACGGCGATGAAAAAGGATCTGATCAGCGCACTGCTGCACAAGGAAAAACAAAGCTTTTATGCGTATTCCACGAACGACTACATATCCATACAGGGCAATGATATCACGGCGATCGAGCAGGATTATCTGACTCCATGGATCGACGTGTTCCGCTCTGTCAACATGTTTGTCATCTATGCTGTCGTCATCGTTGTATATGTCGACTGGCGGATCGCACTGACGATCATCCTATCGTCTCTTCTCGTAGTGATCGGTCCTAAGATCACAGGAAAGATCATGTCCGACAGGAGAATGGACTATCAGAACCAGATGGCGGCGTATATCAGCTGTATCACGGATCTTTTGAACGGTTATAAACTTGTCAGTCGTTTCACGAGAAACAATCTTTTAAAGGTGCACGAGCGGACACTGCATGCAACAGCGGACAAGCGGTATGCCTACGGAAGGAGCAAGACGCTCTCCCTCAGCATCAACGATGCGGCGATCCGGATCATACAGATCACAAGTTTTATCTGTGCCTGCGCGCTTTTGATCAACGGCGAGATCAGCGTCGGCGCCGGCGTTGCCACGTTCAGCTATGTGAGCAGTTTTATATCGCCGCTGGAATCCATCCTGTATGATGTCAGCGCGATCCAGTCTACGGATGCGGTTCGGAAAAAATTTCTGCATATGATAAGCACCGGCATCCGGAAAGATCAGCCTGTCCCGCGGAAGGTTGAGCGCGGGATCTCTCTTCGCAATGTTGACTACCATAACGGCGGATTCCGCATCCGAATTGACAGCCTGGATTTTGAGCGGGGAAAAAAGTACGCGATCGTGGGCGGCAACGGGTGCGGAAAATCGACATTGCTGAAACTGATCATGCAGTACCTTGAGCCGGATTCAGGGACGATCTCCCTGGACGGAATACCGATATGCGGGCTCGATACCTCAGCGTGCATATCCTATATCGACCAGAATGAGTATATTTACCATGCAGGCATTCATGACAATGTAACGATATTTGATTCCTACCCGGATGCGCGACAGCAGATCCGGGACGTATTCTGGCAAAAGAGCGCGGATCCGGAAGATGTGGATTGTCAGAAGATGAGCGGCGGGGAGCGGCAGCTGATCGCATTCCTGCGTGTCGCTGCACAAGATACACCGATCGTGCTGATGGATGAGCCGTTTGCCGCCATGGATGTTGTGAACACGAAAAAGGTGCAGGACTATCTGCTGGAAAGCAGGGATATGGCAGACAAGACAGTGATCATCATCACGCACGATGTCTCGGAGGAGACACTTGCAAAATATGACGCGGTCGTGAGGGCAGATGCGTTCCGTGTGTGTGAAACGTGATCCGTATCAGGAGCAGGCACATGCGCAGGAACTACACGCCAGAAATGGAAAGATCGAGCAGGGAACGTCTTCCCTGCTCGATCTGTTCACAGGCACATGCCTGAAAAAGCTGCCATCATGCGTACATCACAGCATCGAAGCCCGCAGCTCCTCCGCGCTCTTTGCGCTCAAATACGCCGGTGCGATGTCAAACACTGTCCTGCACCCGCTCTGCCCCTCTCCTGCAAGGCGGTGCGCCGCCCTCGCGTAGGCTGCGAGCACGCTCGCCGTGAATTCCGGGTTCGAATCAAGCTTTAAGCTGTACTCGATCAGATGCCGGTTCTCTTTCTCCCAGCCTGTCACGCCGCTCCGCAGCACAAAGCCGCCGTGCGGGATCCCGCTGTGATCTGCCAGAAGTTCCTCCTCGCTGATGAAGTGCACTGTCGTGTCGTAGTCCGCAAAGTAGTTTGGCATGGTCTTGATCTCCTCCTCGACCTTCGCCGCATCTGCGCCCTCCTCGAGCACGACGAAACACTCCCGCGTGTGCTTCTGCCTTGTCGTCAGTTCCGGGTTGCTGCCAGAGCGCGCCGCCTCCAGCGCCGCCTCGACAGGGATCGTGTACTGTTTTGCGTTTCTGACGCCCGCGATCCGGCGGATCGCGTCAGAGTGTCCCTGGCTCACACCTTTTCCCCAGAATGTATAGTCCTTTCCCTCCGGCAGGATCGCATTCGCATACAGGCGGTTCAGCGAGAACATTCCCGGATCCCAGCCGACGGAAATGATGCCGACATGCGCGTTTTCCTTTGCCGCCGCATCTACAGCTGCAAAATGCTCCGGAATCTTTGCATGGGTGTCAAAGCTGTCGATCACGTTGAAATACTTCACATACTCCGGTGTCTGCTGTGGCAGGTCCGTGGCGCTGCCGCCGCAGATGATCATCACGTCGATCCTGTCCTTCCATTCTGCCGCTTCTGCGATATTGCAGACCTTTGCCGTGTCCGTCAGGATCGAGACGGATCCCGGATCCCTGCGCGTGAACACCGCCACAAGCTCCATATCATCATTTTGTCTGACCGCGCACTCCACACCGCGCCCCAGGTTTCCGTAGCCTAAGATTCCTATCCTTATACTCATTTCATTTTCCTCCACATCTTTATTGTCTTATCCCTGCTTAGGGACTGTTCTTCTTACGATATTGTTCTACTGCTCCTCAGGCGTTGTCCCTGCAGCGCACAGCGCACTCCTTACCGCAGAAAGCGATGCCATAGCAGCTCACACACTTGTATCCGTCATTTCGGAGTTCCATGTCGTACTTTTTCTCTTCGATCTGCCTTAACGCCTCATCCGCTTTTGCCTCCATATCTTCTATGTCCCTTGCGACCTTGAACTCTATGACAAAAGCTTCTCTGCTCCGGCGGACCGGCTTGACAAACAGGTCGCTCCGCCCTTTTCCGCCTTCCCGGTTAGAGCGTATGCCAAATCCCTTGATCCCTGTCAGCAGCCCGGCGACCATTCCGTGATAATAGTATTCATTCTGATCCATGTAGCTTATCGTTTCCTCAAAGATATCGTTGATCTGGTCTTCCAATGCGGCACAGTCCTTGTCGACAAATGCCGTGTAGAGCAGCGTCATATCCCTTGCTCTCAGCTTCTCCCGAAGCCAGACCTGCACCTTTTCCTCAAAAATATACTGCACTTCCCTGTTGGGAATGGCAAGCTCGGCAAAGATCGCAGCCCCCTCCAGCCACTCCCTCATCTTGCGGAAATATCCTGTGAAGTACATAAAATTCCACAGATTGTCACTGCTGTCATAAATCTCCCCATAAGTTATGTCCTCGTGTATCTGCACCCTGATGCTGCCGCCTGCCAGCAATTCCTCTATCTGCATCTTACCGTCATCGTCAGCATGGTCGATCAGTGTCCTCACGATACTGTTCGAGGAGGTATTTGCCCAGTATGCCATCGGCAGCCAGTCTGTATTCACCCGGGCATCATCGATATACTGTATCACACTCCACGGATTATAAACGTCCGTCTGTCCGAACGTATATCCATCATACCATTCCCGAACCGTTCCGTACGCATCATCCATATTATAATAGTGACACAGCTGCTGCACTTCATCCACGCGGAATCCGAAATATTCATCGAATTTTGCATTTCGGATCGATACAATACTCAGATTATTCATGCCTGTGAAGATACTTTCCTTTGAGACGCGCAGACAGCCTGTAAGGACTGCAAATCCGAGACTGCTGTTGTCTTTCAGCCCGCTCTCAAACAAAGAGCGGATCAGGTCAATCATCTTATTGCAAAAGCCTCCTGTAAAAGATTTTTCCAAAGGCACATCATACTCATCGATCAGCACGACGGGCTTTTTGCCATAATGCGATTCAAGGCACCTGGAAAGAAACAGGATGGCATTCTGGTATTCTATTTTTTCTGCTTTTCCTGATGCGATCGCCTGAAATTTTTCCCTCTCCTGATCAGACGCAACGCTCTCAAGAAGAAAATCATGTCTTTTAAATTCTTCTGCGATCACCATGACGAGCTGTCGGTACGACTCATCAAAGCTCTCTTTCTTCGCATCCTTAAAAGTCAAATAGATAACTGGATACTGCCCCATATGCGCAAGGTAATTCTCTCCTGCCTCCGCAATATTCAGTCCTGCAAACAGACGCGACCAGTCCCTCTTATTTCCACGCAGATCCCTGTCGTCCTCAAAAAAATATTTGAGCATACTCATATTCAGCGTTTTTCCAAAGCGGCGCGGACGCGTAAAAAGCGTCACCTTTGCCTTGTGATCCAGCAGATCCCTGATCATGAGCGTCTTGTCAACATAGTAAAACTCCTTCTCGATCATTTCCGCAAAATCACTGATCCCGATTGGCAATGGTCTGTAAATCATATCTGTTCCCACACTCTCTTTGATATCCGGTATTCCAACAGGATCCTCATCATTCAGCGTCCTGATAATCCCTCAGGATCAGACACTCCGTTTCCGGATATGTCATTCGCCGCACCACCGTATTTTTCCGATGAGTTCCGGAAGCTGTGCGAACGCCTCCAGTCTATAGTCCGGCGCCTTCGCCTCGCCAAATCCGTACTCCGCATAGATAAACGGTATGCCCGCCACGCGCGCCGACTCCTCGTCGCCCGCCGTGTCGCCCACATACACTGCCCTCGTCACATGGTTGCGCTCCATGATGAGCTTGTTGTTCTCGCCCTTTGGAAGCAGGTTGTTGCCCCAGCACTCGATGTCGTCAAAGCACTTCGCGAGCTTATGCGCCTTGATAAAGCTCTC
>CAJUQU010000077.1 GCA_910588595.1 uncultured Lachnospiraceae bacterium
TGAAGGAGTCGTAGGGGGCAAAGGCATAAAGGGCAATGCCTTATGTCGACTGAATGCGGTGCAAATATCACGCAAAGTGGTGAATACGACGCTATGGCGTCGTTATATAGATGGCGGGAATGATTTTTCAAACACGCTCTAGTATAGTGGAGGTAAATCTCAGAAATATGGTATGGCTGAATCCAGATGATTACAAAGGTCAAGAATATGTGGAATTAAGGTTAAATGCGCCAGAAAGCGAAAAAATATTTCTGGAATTTAATCCTCTGAAAATGTCTTGTGAGCCTGACTGGAATCCAATGTGGGAAGAGTGGCACTGCTATATTTCTCCGTTAAGAATTTATAAACAGGATTATGAACTTTTGCTTGACTACTTCAACAAAATATATCCTATCAAAGATGCCTTTGATGGAACAATAGAACCGGTTTTTGACGTGTGTTTTTGTAATTGGATTGGAATAAGTGATTGGCGTAGGATCATTGATGAAATAGAGAGGGATTTGAACCGCGTTAATAACGGGAAAAAAGGATTACTCACGGATTTTCTTGCATGGGTAAAAAAAGCGCTTAAGCATACATCTGTTATTATAGTTGAGGGTAATTTATAAATACTCATTTATTTTAAGCCTGGGGACTTTGGGAACACAAAGTCGAATTGGGATATAATAAATTGCCTTCATAACCACAACTTGATAAAGGACAATAAAATTTATTGTCAATTTTACTCCGCAATAGTATACTAATATTAATCGAGTAGGGGAATGACCTTCTCCACTACTCGCGCGCCGGGCACCCGTCAGCTTTTGCTGACATTCTTCCTCTAGCTGCCCGTGCGCATAAATAGGAACAGTTCCTTATCTGCTGTTCCTAAATAAATACACTGTAAAAGGAGAATGTATCATGCATGTATTTCAACCAATTCCTGTTGATACCCTGGAGTTCAATCCTTTCGAATCGTTCGGAAAAGACTGGGCGCTCGTATCAGCCGGATCCAAAAAGAAGGCAAACACCATGACCGTCAGCTGGGGCGGCGTCGGCGTTCTCTGGGGAAAGAATGTCGCCTTCATCTTCATCCGCGACTCGCGGTACACCAAGGAAATCATTGATGCCCAGGAGTTCTTCTCCATTTCCTTTATGGGAAAGGAATACAGGGAAGCTCTCAACTACTGCGGTTCCCACTCCGGGCGCGACACCGACAAGGTTGCCAATGCCGGTCTCACATGGAATTACAAGCTCGCTATTCCGTTCATCGACGAGGGTAGTTTCATTCTGCTGTGCCACAAGCTCTCCGCCACAAAACTGACAAAGGATTCTTTCAAGTCACCGGAAATCGCAAAATGGTACACAGACGGTGATATGCACACGATGTATATTGCCGAGATCATCGACCTGATGGCGCGATAACGCGATAAAAAGATGTATGCCGCAAGCGACAGGCGATAAAATCCGACCTGGAGCCTGCGGCATACACCGTTTAATGATCCCTGCGGCAATTTTTTCGATATACCCAGAACACGCCCGCCGACAGCACTGTAAACAGCGCTCCCCACACCGGAGTTACCAGCACTCCCCATGCCACAGACTGTGACATCAGGAACACGAAACTATTGACTGCCATATGCATCAGCACAGGCGCCGCAAAACAGCCGGAACACTCATAACAGAGCGCCATGAGGATTCCCATCGCCGTTCCGTAGAGAAACTGCGGCAGGTTCCCGTGAAAGATCCCAAACAAGAGTGCGGAAGCCACGACTGCCCTGGGCACGCTGTAAAACTTTTTGATCCGATTGTAGATCACGCCGCGAAATACCATCTCCTCCACTGTGGGAGAAACGATTCCGTACAACACGATCCCAAGCCATATCGGAACGGAGTACTGGATCGTCTCCACGGTCTCATATTTGTCGGAATCGAGCACCGGATTGCCAGCCGCCGACATCACTTCCAACAAAATCTCGATCCCTATGTTCAGCGCCAGCGCCGCAGTGATGCCAAGCAGCACGCACAGTGCCAGTCCCGCAGCCGTCCGCGCCGTCCTCTCCCCCCAAAATCCTGTTTTCACAAAACTCACAAGCTGCACCGGAGCGCTTCGATCGATGTCGATCTCCCCGTCCGTGCTCACTTCGATCAGAAATTCTTTGAGCAGAAAACTCACTGCGATCAGGCTTGCCGCACCGTTCACGACTGCGCTGAGCTGGCGCGCATGTTCCTCCACCCACACCGTGATCCCCGCTATGGGAAGCGCCGGGACTGCGATCGCCAGAACGAACATCGCCGCCGTCTTCACCAGCATATAGAGTACAAACGGTCTTGCGATATATGCCAGCTTCTGCAGAAGCGTCGTCCGCTTCGGGGTGATCTTTGCCTGCCGCCTTGTGTTTGTTGTCCTGTCTTTTACTCCACCCAATCTGTCTCCGCCTTTCCTATCCTAATTTATCATTTCTAAATTTATCTACTCAAACGCAGGCATACGATCAACTGCTTCCCTGCCCGCGCTGACACCTGTCAGTCTCCTGTCCGCATCAACAGTTTTTCCAATGCCTCCACCGTGTCGACGATATGATCCGCGCCCGCCTGCTCCAGCTCTCCCTCCGGCGCGTAGCCAAAGGAAACCCCGACCGAGGTGATCCCGTGTTCTTTGGCACCCTCGATATCAAATCTGCGGTCGCCGACCATCGCCACCTCCGCCTTCTTTTCGGCGGATGTCATGCCGGCGGGAAGCATCTGCCGCAGCGCCTCCTCGACAACCTCCTCCTTCCTCCCGCGCGTTCCGTCCATGTTGCTGCCAATGATATAGTCAAAATACTTCCTGATCTCAAAATAATCAAGAATCCGCTCCACAAACGGCGTCGGCTTGCTCGACGCGATCGCGAGCGTCTTCCCGCCCGCTTTCAGCGCCGCAAGCATTTCTGCAATCCCCGGGTAGATCTCATTTTCGTAGATTCCCTGATCATTAAACCGCTCGCGGTACTTTTCGACCGCCGCCGCGGTCTGCTCCTCATCCAGACCGTAAAATTCCCGGAAACTGTCTGCCAGCGGCGGTCCGATGAAAGGCTCCAGCTTATCGAGCGAGGGCTCCTCGATGCCGAGCGCCCGCAGCGCGTACTGCACCGAGCTCGTGATCCCGATCTTGGGATCTGTCAGTGTGCCGTCTAAGTCAAATAAAATGTACTGAAACATACTTCCTCCTATCTATTCCACGCCATCAAACAACTGGCGTTCAACACGTTTCACTTTTCCGTGCAGTACTCAGGTCAGATTCTGATCTCCTCCTGCAGATAAAACGAATACAGATACCGCTCCTTCACCTTTTTCCCCGTGATCTGTTCAAGTGCCATCTGGTAATAGTCCAGCTGTGTCCGATATCGTCTGATCAGTTCCTCCCTGCAGCTTACCTTATCCGTCTTGTAGTCCGCAAGCACGATCTCGTCCTTCTCATAAAAAAACACATCGATGACCCCCTGGATCAGCACCGTCTCCGTCGGCGGGAAACTCGGCTTTAACCGATCCGCACTGATCCCGAGCACAAAGGGCTGCTCCTTAAAGAGTTCCGCTCTCTGGTTTGCCGCGATCATCCGCTGTGACAGGGCGGACTGGAAAAAGCATATCATTTTGTTCATGCTGACACACGCTAGCTCCTCCCTGGTCGCATTTCCTTCCGCAAGCCACTGCTCCTGCTCACTTTTCAGGATTGCATACAGACGCTTTCTGGTCCGCTCTTCATCTGCATGCCCCGCACCATCCGCTTTTTCGACGCGGAGCTTCTCTGAGAAGGACAGCAGCTCCATAACCTTGTGGACCGCTGTGCCGTACTGGATCCCCGACTGCGCTCTCGCAAGATGCCCGACCGCCGCTGCCGGCGAATCTTTGGTCTGGTCTGATCCCCTATATTCCGACATATCTGCGGTCTCGTCTGACGCCGCATTTTCTGACACATCTGTCATATTTTTGTGCAATTCGGCAGCAAAAGCAGGTATATAGTGCTCCTTTGGCATCATGATCAATTCCTCGGACTCCGCAAACGCCTCCTCGTAGGACACTTTTTTGAGCTCCGACACCGTCGTCTTTACCGTCAGACCCTCCAGATCTTTATGAGGATATATAAAATGCAGTTTCTCATAAAGCTTTGTCTTCAATTTCTGATCGTCCGCATCCTCCTGCGAAGGGATCTCCGCTCCTCCTGCCTTCGTGTCTGACCTCTCCGCATCCCGGGACGCTGCCATTCTGGCAAGTTCCTCCTCCAGAATAACTGCCCTGCCCTGCTGTCTCACCTGCATTTTCAGTTTTTCTGTCAGGTTTTGCGCCTCCTGATAGAGTTCGATCCCGATCGGAATATCCATGTAGGGCAGATGGTGCATCGCGTGTGAAAAACCTTTCTCCTCCAGGATCTCCCGCATGCACGGGTGGCGCATCAGTGATGCCAGGATCATATCCATGTATGAGACCGCCCCCATCATCACAGAGTACGGCAGCTTTTCTGAGGACTCCATCGTCAGATACATGTTGTTGGCAAGTTTCCTGTCAAAGTCACTGGTAAAACCTGTGAGGATCAGCTTTTCCTTTGCCCTCGTGAGCGCCACATAGAGCACGCGCAGATCCTCACCGCGCGTGTCCTCCTTCATGCGCTGCGCCACTACATTTTTGCGCATGGTTTTTCGTTTCAGGCGAAGCATCGGATCAACATAGTCCACACCGATGCCAAGTTCCACGTCCATAAGTATGCTCTGCCGCATATCCATCTGATTGAATTGTTTGGACAATCCGCAGACAAAACAGACCGGGAATTCCAGACCTTTGCTTTTGTGGATCGTCATGATCCGCACAACATCCGCATTCTCATCAAGGATATTCGCCTCCCCGAAATCAACCTCCTGCTCCTGTATGGTTTCCAGATACCGGATAAAGTGGAACAGTCCGTAAAAACTGGTATTCTGAAATGCGCCCGCCTTCTCGAGCAGCAGTCCGATATTGGCGATTCGCTGGTCGCCTCCCGGCATGGAGCCCACATAGGCATCGTATGACGTGTCTGCGATCAGCTGCTGCAAAAGCTCTTTGATCGGTGTGTACGCTACCTTCCGGCGGTACTTTGCGATCATTGAGAGAAATCGTTCCAGCTTTGCGCGAATCACCCCCACACTATCTTTGTGTGTGCTTTCATAATCCTCATGAACAAATGTTTTGTCAGCATCTATTTTGATCTCACCTTCGATGTCAGACGACCTCACACAGCAGACTGTATTATAATACAATTTTAACTGCTCATACAAAAATAACTTCTTTTTTTCATTTTTGTCCTGCGCCTGCCTCTCGAGAAAATCCCTCGCAAAACATCTGATCTCAGTGATCTCCGTCTCTGAAAAGTCAAAATACGGCAGCTTTAACACGCCAAATAAGGGAACATCCTGCAGCGGATTGTCAAGCACGCGCAGGAAATTCACGATCCCCTGGATTTCCAGCGTTTCAAAGTACCCCGCCCTGCTGGTCACATGCACCGGAATCCCCCGCTCGGACAAGATCCTCCTGAAATCCTCGTCCCAGCCTGCAGTCGCCCGGAACAAAAGCACGATGTCCGAGTACTTTGCTGGTCTGACCTCTCCTGTCGCCGCATCTGTAACAGGAAATTTTCCCACGATCTGCCTGATACGCTCTGCCACCATCACTGCCTCGGTTTCCTTCTCGGAATACTTTGGCGTATCATCATTTTCCGCCGCACTCTGTGCAAGGAGGGATTCTGGCGTTGCGATCAAAAGCTCTGTCCGGTAAATGTCATCCTCTCCCTTCCCATCCGGTTCCGGATAAGATGCGCCCACATACAGTGCCGCCCTGTCATCGTACTCGACATTTCCAACTTTCGCTGTCATCAGCTGGCTGCATATGAAGTTCGTTGAGTCCGTCACCTCCCTGCGGCTCCTGAAATTCATGCTGAGGTCTATCCTGACATTTTTTGCCATGCCGTTCTGAGCGGCATTGGCATCATTTATGACATATGTGTCATATTTTTCCATAAAGATCTCCGGTCTTGCAAGGCGGAATTTGTAGATGCTCTGCTTGACATCACCCACCATAAACCGGTTGAAACGCCCTTTGTCCTCACCGGATATACATTTTAACAGAAGCTCCTGGACCTCGTTGGAATCCTGGTATTCATCGATCATGATCTCCTCGAAATAGTCCTGCAGCTCCAGCGCCGTGTTTGCGGGCACAATATTCCCATCCCCGTCTTTTTTCAATAATATCTGCAGCGCAAAATGTTCCATATCCGAGAAATCGATCACGTTTTTGTCCCGCTTTGTCTGATCGAGCATCTGCTTGAAAGTGCATGTGAGCGACACGAGCTCCTCCACAACCTCCTGACAGGCTGCCATATCATTCAGGGTGTCCTCCACCGATATCTGAAACAGAAATCTTTTGAGATCCGCTACGTTCTTCTTTACCTCGTCGCGTATCGCCTTCACCATTTCCTTTAGAGCTGGGTCAACCCCTTCCACCTTCTTCGCGGAAAGTCTGCCAAAGGATGAATACGTAAACAGATCATACAATTCATCGTAGTCTGACGTACACCGCAGCCTCTCGATCAACTCGATATCCGCTGTGAGATTCTCCGAATACTGTATCGGTCCCCCCGCACCGCCTGCGATCCCCAGTGCCTGATACAGTCTGTCCCTGCACTCCTGCAGGATCGTGCGGATATAGGAGAGTGCACTCTGAAACCACTTTTTGCCGGGAAGCTCACTAACATCGCTGACCCTGTAATCCTCCAGCCGCTCCGTGAGCCACTCTTCCGGGAACGGATAGCTCATGGAAAAGTGATACAGCCTGAGGATCGCCTCCTCAATCTTTTTTTCGTTTGTCCCTGTGCTGTAGCTCTCGACAAAGTGCAGAAAGCGCTCTGTCGGCTCTGTGTGTGCCTGCTCCAAAAGCCTGCCCATCACGTCCGCCTCAAGCATCTTCACCTCGCTCTCGTCCGCCACGCGAAACGCCGGATCCAGACCGATCTCATTAAAATTATTGCGTATCACGAACAGGCAGAAAGAGTCTATCGTGGTGATCAGTGCATTGTGTATCAGGGATGCCTGCTTCTGCAGGTGCTCACTTTCCGGGTTCTCCTCAAGTCTCTGGGACACTGCCCTGCTGATGCGCTCCCGCATCTGTGCCGCCGCCGCGGAAGTGAATGTCACGATCAGAAGCCGGTCAATGTCGACAGGTTTTTTTTCATCCGTGATCATCTGGATAATACGCTCTACCAGTACCGCCGTCTTGCCGCTCCCTGCCGCCGCGGATACGAGTATATTAGAATTTCTGGTATCAATGACACGCTGCTGATCCGGTGTAAAGTTCATTGCCATCACTGACCGCCCCCTTCCTGCCCTTCTTCAGGAACTATCGGTTCCTGCTCATCCATGCCAAGACTTTTGCGGATGCACTCCATCGCAGACTCCTGGTTGAGCTCTTCAAGATGCCTTACCAGATTGGCTCCCAGTTTCTTGTCAAAGCCGCACACGCTCTTGTAATCGCAGTACGTACATGCATCCGCGTCCTTCTGCTCGTAGGGATTCAACCCGATGTCACCGTCTAAGATCGATACGCCAAGTTCCTTGATCTTATGGTTCACATAGTCGGAAACCGTCTTGAAATCACTGTCCGACAACACGGACGAGGTCTGTGTAAAGCTTCCGTCCTTCTTTCTCGCCACCGGGATCACAGAGGACTTGGTCTCAAAATCTTTGTCCAGCAGCTTTATCACTTCCTCGTCATCGCTGACCATCCCTGTCATCTTCAACTCGTCTAGGATCGCCGCATTGATCTCCGAAGGATCCGGCTTGCCCTTATCCGTCTCTGTCATCGGATCGCTGACATGATAGTAGAGCATCGCGGCAGGAACGACACGCGTGTCATTTTTCTCTTCTTTATTTTTCTTTTTCAGAACCTCCACCGCGGCATTCATGTAGACGACCAACTGTAGTTGAAGCCCGTAATACAGGGCGGCAAGGTCAAATTTTCGCTTCCCTGATTTGTAGTCGATGATCTTGACATACAGCTTATCCTCTTTCTGACAGGTATCCACACGGTCAATACGCCCGATCAGCTGCATGCGCTCGTCATCCGAAAGCGAGATGTTCACCGCCTCAAGATCCGATGTCATCTGAAACGACAGCTCAAAATTCTCCGGTGTGAACACCCCCTTCTGGAGCTGGTACTGCAGCGTCTGTACGGTCCTGTTTAAGATCCGATGCATTCTCGTAATCATGTACTCATTGCGCTTGCTGCTGTACAGGATCGTCTCCCCATAGGACACCGCGTAATCCTCCAGGCATTGCCCGACGATCCGCTCCCCCACTTCCTTAGGGAAATCAAACCATGTATAGCCCTCCTCAACGATCTTGCCGGAAAAACTCTCAAGCACCGCGTGAAACACATTTCCCATATCTACGCTCTCAAAGCTGTACTTGCCGCGCTCCTCCAGGCTCAGTCCATATTTCAGAAAATGTGCGTAGGCACACGAGGCAAACTTTTCCAGACGGCTGATGCTGTTCTTTAAGATCTGTCCATACAGGAGGTGGGCAAGCTCTCTTGGCAGTCTGTTCGTATCTGCGTTGGATAAATACGCAAAAGCCGCCTTTTTCATCTGCTCCAAAACCGGTGCATACCGCTCATTTCTGACATACGTGTCATAAAGCGTGATAAAAAGCTGCCGGTCCCCGCCGATCTCGTCTGCCGCATACCGCCGCAGCAGTGTGACCAGATAGGCGAGTGTGTCTGCCGGTGACTCGATCTGCTCTTCCATAGGACGCAGCTGCGGCTGACCGATCTCAATGTCCGGAAACAGTCTGGTGACAGTGCTGACCAGATATGCCGGACGGATACTCTTCCCCTCGTTGTCCACCTTTGCATAGGACAAATACAAGCGCTCTGTCGGCTTTGTCATCATCAGATACAGATACAGCCGCTGAATATACATCTGCTGCCTCGGTGTCGGTGCCAGCTCATACTCCGACTCCTGGAGAAATTCCCTGTCAATATCGGAGATGATGCCGCCCGTCCCGCCGCTCTTTGGTATGATGCCGTCATTCACGCCGATAAAAAACAGCGCCCTGATCTCACACAGACGTGTTCTCTCGATGTCACCGATCACCACCTTATCCACATTCTGTGGGATCGTTCCGACTTTGATCTCGGCAAATCCCGCGTCCAGAATATCCGCAAACTCCTTGATCTCCAGTTCTTCTTCTCCCAGCAGACCACAGATCTGCTCTAACAGCTCCATGACGAGCCTGTAGATCTGCGCGTACTCTTTTGCCCGCACAAGATCTCCCTGCTCCGTGAAATACCGCTCGTACTCCGTCAGCTTTTCCTCGATGGAAGCATTCACGATAAACTCATACAGCGCACACACCAGTTCCCTTCCGGTCGCCTTTTTGTCCTCCTTGCGCTGCGTGAGGGGCGCGAGCATCGAGACGACTTTCTCGCGGACTGCGTTCAGCTCACCGAGCTCTGCCGCCTCCGCCTCCTGCCTCTTAGGACGTCTGGTGAATTTGCTGTTCCACGCCTTTTTGCCGCGGATCCCCATTGCCAGACAATAGTTCTCCAGTCGGTCTGTCTCATCGGGCGTCACCCCTGCCATGCCGCAGCGCAGAAAATGAAAAACCGCCTCATACGAGTACTCCTGTATCACAACCAGCAGCGCGCTCCTGATAAACTCAATGAACGGATTTAAGACCAGCTTGTTTGTCTGGTCTACAAAAAAGGGAATCCCAAACCGCTGGAACATCTCACGCGCCAGAAATCCATACCGCTCCAGATCTCCTGTCACCACCGCGATATCCCTGTAACAGTAATCTTGCCCGCGCACGATCCTGCGGATCTCAAGGCAGATCTGCCTGAGCTCCTCCTTCGGGCTGGACGCTTCAAAGACACGGATACTATCCTGTTTTCCCTGATACACCTGATACGGATACCGGAAAAGTTCCCGCTCAAGATGGGACAGACCTGCATTGTTCCTGTAGCGCCAGACGACTTCGTCCGCTATGATCACATCCTTCTCGCGCTTCACGCCCGCCTCCTTGCAAAGTCTGTCCAGATCGTGGAGCGTCTTCTTGCTCAGATGGAACAGTTTCTGTTCTCCATCCAGCACATAAGCGTTCTCGCGCGCATCCATCGTCACAGTCACGATCACCTCCTGCGCCTGCACCATAAGCTCCTGTATGACATGGTACTGCACCGGCGTGAATCCTGTAAATCCGTCAAACACGATCACGCTGCCCCTCACCACACGAGATTTGGACAGCACTTTTCTAAGCAGGTCAAGGGTTTCCTCCGTCGTGATGTACCGCTCATGGATATAATCCAAAAAGCCCTGATACAACAAATGCAGATCCCTTAACTTGTAGGAAAGTGCATTTCTCCGGGATGCGTACGCGCACAGGTTCTCTACCTCCTTCGTGCCAAGACCATACTGCATAAACTCGGACAGCGCGGACTTTACCTCACTGATATAGCCCGGTTTTCTGATGTTTCGCTTCATGACACTGAGATCGTTTTCAACTCCTGCCGCAACACGGCGCAGCACCAGGCTCTTTCCGGTATCGTCGAGCACCGGCTTGTCGTTGCCGCCCACCTCCTCAAAGATACGGTGCGACAGTCTGCCGAAACTGAGCACATCGATATTCATGATTCCTTTATTTGGATGTTTTCTGACCATCTCTAGCTGCGTCTGCATCGTAAACTGATCTGGCACGACGATCAGATAGTTGACGTGGGGATTTGTTCTTGATTCATCGATGATATGATTATAAAGCTGATAACTCTTACCGGAGCCTGATGCGCCAATGTAAAACCTTAATCCCATATCCTGCCTCCTAAACTATAATTCAACCTGCCCCTGCAGCATGTATATTTAACTCCTTACAATTTAGTCTAGCATAATGGGCGATAAAATGATAGAATAAAGTAATAAATTTGAAAAGGAGACTGAAACAATGAATGAAAATTACGAAAAACGCAGCGATGTCCCCAAGGAGTACACATGGGCAGTCGAGGATCTCTATGCCAGTGATGAGGACTGGAAAAAAGATCTGGAAAAAATAAAGGGCATGATCCCGCAGATCGAAACGTATCAGGGCAATCTCGGCAAAAATGCGGACAACCTGTTGAACTTCCTAAAGCTTCAGGATGAGATCTCTGTCCTGATCGACCGCTTCGCAAATTATTCTATGCGCAAAGCCGACGAGGACACGAAAAACACTACTTATCAGGGCTTCCGGGACCAGACGACCGGCGTCTATGTGGCGATCTCGTCCGCCTTATCCTTTGCGGAGCCTGAGATCCTTGAGATTCCGGATACTGTCCTGAATGGATTTTATGAAAAACAGCCTGGACTGGTCCGATACCGTAGATACCTCAATGATATCCTCCGCAAAAAAGCACACATTTTGAGCGATGCTGAGGAAAAGATCCTGGCGGCTGCCGGAGATCTCGCCCAGTCGCCCGATGACATCTTCAGTCTCTTAAACGATGCGGACATGACCTATGAATCTGTGACGGATATCGAGGGCAAGCGCTACCCTGTGACACATGCAAGCTTTCTTCCCCTGATGCAGAATTATGACAGGAATGTCAGAAAAGACGCTTTCGAATCCATGTACAAGACCTACGCTGAGCACAAAAACACATCCGCCGCAATCCTGTCCGCACAGATGAAACAGCTCAACTTCTTCTCCAGGATGCGCAGATACAACAGTCCATTGGAAGCTGCTCTGGATGCCACTAATGTAAATGTGCAGGTATACAACAACCTGATTGATGCAGTCCACGAAAACATGGAATCCATGTACAAGTATGTGCGTCTGAGAAAAAAGCTGTTAAAAGTAGATGCCCTGCACATGTATGACTTGTATGTTCCGATCGTAGCAAACGCAGAACGCGACATTCCCTTTTCGGAAGCAAAGGAAAACATCCGCGAAGCGCTCTCCGTTCTAGGCGAGGACTATGTGGCACTTCTCGACGAGGGCTTTGAAAACCGTTGGATCGATATCTATGAGAACCCCGGAAAACGCAGCGGCGCGTATTCGAGCGGCTGCCGTATCCACCCTTATGTGCTCCTGAATTATAAAAACACCCTCGACAGTGAGTTTACAACAGCTCATGAGATGGGGCATGCACTGCACTCTTACCTCTCAAACAAGAACCAGCCCGTCGTTGACGCTGATTATGTGATCTTTGTGGCAGAGGTTGCTTCCACCTGCAACGAAGCGCTCCTGATGCAGTATCTCTTGAAGAAGACAACTGACAAAAAAGAACGGGCATACCTGATCAACTACTTCCTTGAGCAGTTTAGGACAACGCTTTACCGCCAGACTATGTTTGCAGAGTTTGAGTTAAAGATGAGCCAGCTGATCCAGGATGGCGAGAGCATCAACTCCGAATCCGCATGCAGGATCTACCATGATCTGATCGATTTGTACTTTGGCAAGGATATCGTGCACGATGCAAAGATCGACCTCGAGTGGGCTCGTATCCCACACTTTTTCTACAACTTCTATGTATACCAGTATGCTACCGGATTCTCTGCTGCGATCGCACTCTCACAGAAGATCTTGAACGAGGGCGAACCAGCCGTGAAAGCTTACAAGGAAAACTTTTTGAGTGCCGGATGTTCCAAAGATCCCGTGTCCATCTTAAAGGACGCAGGCGTTGACATGTCGACAAAGAAACCTGTCGAGGATGCGCTCAAACTGTTTGACAGCCTGATCGATGAGCTGGCTGAGCTGATGCGGTAGGGCGAAAACACCCGTCAGCGAAAAAACAGAAAAGGAGTTGATCTTTTAATGGAGACAGACGGATTTACCTATATATCAAATCGAATAAAAGCGTTTTATCCTGACCAGGAAGGACTATACTACGGAACGATCCTTCCCGGTTATCTAGGCGGCAATGATCCGCTCGAGGGCGTTGAGGTCTGGAAAAGTGATACAGGCTGCCCGCACTGGCTCTATGTCACCTACGGATTTACGGATCTGTATCCCGATGACGACGATGATGAGGAGGATGACGAAAACGATGATCATAACAGCACCGAAGACGATCGTGGTGACAACGAGAACAAGTATGATGCGGACGACAGTGAAAACGCAGTGAGTGGTTTCGGTTTCGAACTCACTTTCCGCCTGAAACGCGGCAGTGAGGACACACCGCCCGGCTGGCCGATCAATATGATGCAAAATTTGGCGCGCTATGTCTTTTCCTCAGGTAACACTTTTGATTCGGGGCACTACTTGAACGCAAATGGTCCTATTGCCTTGGAAACCGACACCCAGCTGACCTGTCTGGGTTTTTTGACTGATCCGGAATTGGGCAGGATCAACACTGTAAACGGTTCCATGGTCTTCCTGGAAGCCATCGGCATCACAGAAGACGAACTGAATGCCATGATGTGCTGGAACGGAGAAAGCTTTTTAAACGAACTTCTCAAGTATACTCCATACGGAATCGCGGATCTGTCCAGGACAACACTGATGAAACAGCCGGACTTCCGCCATACATGGGAACAGGGCATAGAACGCGATGGCTCATCGACAGGCGTATTGTATCTGTCAGATCTTACTGCCAGTCTGGAGGACAGGAAAGCGTATCTGAAGTTAGGAGCTGGCCATATCGACCAGATCCTGACCCTGCTCAGGGCAAGAATCGGGAAAGACAGATCATTTGTCCTGCAGTGCAATGACACCGCTGCCTGTTTCAAATGCGCCCAGCAGCCGGATATCGATACGGACAGCGATGCCGTGATCATCTCGCTGACACTAGAAAACCTCGATGAGATCTGCGGGCTCTTAAAGCCGCATGTCGGAACATATCCTATGAGAACGATTGCGCTTACCATAGAAGTGGTTCCTACACATATTCGGGATCAAAACGGCACGATCATACAGACAATAGAATAAAATGATACACAGTGCAGCAGGGAGACTTCCTGCTGCACTGTGCCGTTTTACATTATATTTCCTCAGATAATCATTGATGTGTCTGCTGTTCTTCTTCACAGGACTGATCTTTCGATGTCTTCCCAGCTTCCACCCCCGCATACTCTGCAGTAGTCATGGGCATACCCTGCTGTTTTAAGGAGTATTCTGCCAACCGTTTGACAATGTAGTATAGTGTGGCAAACAGCGGCACGCCAACGATCATTCCCACAAATCCCATCAATTTCCCAAAGAGCAGCATCGCCACCGTCACATAGAGCGCCGACAGCCCTGTGGAGTTTCCAAGGATACGCGGTCCGATCACATTCCCGTCCAGTTGCTGCAGGATAATGACAAAGATCAGAAAAACAATGCATTTTGACGGCGAGACCAGCAGGATCAGAAATGCGCTCGGTATGGCGCCGATAAAAGGACCAAACATCGGAATGATATTGGTGACACCCACAATGACACTGACCAGCAGCGCATAAGGCATCTTCAAAAAAGTCAGGCATATGAAACAGATAATACCAACGATCAGTGAATCCAGAAGTTTTCCCGAGATAAAACCACTGAAGATCTGATCCGCCTGATGCACTGTTTCCATGACAATGCGATTGAAACGTTTATTGCGGCTGACTGCATAAAACAGCTTTTTGCACTGTGCCAGATAACGCTCCCGATCTAGCAGAAGATAGACCATGACAACGATCGATACCACAAAATTTACGACCGCAGAACCGACAGACAGCACACTGACCGCTACATTGGAGACTGTCGCAAACAGATTCTCTTTGATCCACGTCATCAGGAACGTCTCAACTGAAGTGATCATCTGCATTGCTGTAGCCG
>CAJUQU010000078.1 GCA_910588595.1 uncultured Lachnospiraceae bacterium
ACATATATTTCCAATATTAGCAACTATAGGCAATAAACAATCACTTTATATATAGTAAAAATATATTGGATATGATACAAGAATCTAAAAATGTTTTCGTCTGGATTTTTAACCAAGATGTTGAATTGAATCAGAAAATGGACGGTTATGCGATTAAAAGAATTAATGGAATAAAAATATTAGAGAAAATAAAGCACTAATAAGACATTTTAAGGCATGATATGAACAGAACTCTGTTAAGCAGAGAAGCACATGATATAATCTATTTGACCGAATCGCTGATTTTGGCAATGCCTTTGGCATTTGGAGGAGGAATGATCATGAACAGTACCGGAAATATAATTTTGGCGATCGTCTGGATTCCTGGATCGTTATTCTGGTTCATTTGTGCAGGAAACCCTGTGGTAGGTATTTTATGGTTATGCGGTGGCATTGTTGAATTAGTACAGTATTGCCTGAATAACAGTGAATACAGCGCCGGCTATTTGCGCCAGTACAGCGTTGTCGTCAGTCGACAATGCCACCGCATTGCCTCCTTCCTCCGCCTTGTCCTGACACACATATCAGGCACTGATTTTCACTGTTATTCAGGCAACACTGTACTGATCATCGGATTGGTGAGACACAACAAGGAGAGGAGGAGCTGTCAGAATGGATCAGATTGAATTGAAGGAACCTCACAGAAAGTACGCTGCTGATATATGGAGATTCCGCCAGGAAATTTTTGAGTGTGACGCGGAGCACGAAGACCGATTTGCCGGCTGTCTGTCACTTGATGTAAGCAGGTCCGCTGAGGAGTGGATCGAAATATGCAAACTCAGAAAAAAGGAAGAAACATGCGGCGAGACAGGAACAGAAGTTCCTGCGCACATGTATCTGGCTGTGCGCAGGCGTGATGACAGAATTGTGGGCGCGATCGATCTGCGTCACCACATAGAGCATCCTATTCTTGGAACGTGGGGAGGACATTGCGGATATTCAGTGCGCCCTTCCGAGCGAGGAAAAGGGTATGCAAAGGAGATGCTGCGCTTGAATATACAGAATGCAAAGGCATTGGAAATACCCAGGCTGCTTGTCACGTGTGATGTCAGGAACGAAGCCAGTGAAAAAACAATCCTTGCCAATGGCGGTGTCTATGAGACAACCATAGACGTTGACGGATGCCGGATCAAGAGATATTGGATCACAGTCTGAGGACACGCTCTGAACCGGGTTATTGCCGCTGGTGTACAGGAGTCTGCATCGCTGCTCTCACCCATGAAGCCGGTAAACGCTCCGGAAAAGGACATGTGGATGATCAGATCGTTGTTTTTTAGTTCCTGTACCAGTGCAAAGTACCAAAAGACGCGAAGGAGCTTACCATGAGAAGATGTAAGCAGCGTTGAAAGGAATGATTTCATGGCAAATATTTTAATTGTGGAAGATGAAAAGAATATGCAGGATATTATTGTCGAATATATGAAAAAGGGCGGATATACCTGCTTTACTGCGGACGATGGTATAGATGCCTTGATGCTAATGAAAAACACCCCTATGGACTTAATGATACTGGATATTATGATCCCGCATCTTGATGGCTTTTCCGTGTGTAAAATGGCAAGGGAAATGAGCAGTCTGCCAATCATCATGCTGACCGCTAAAAGTGATGAGGCAGATAAATTGAGAGGCTATGAATATGGCGCTGATGACTATATGACAAAACCGTTTAGCCCGAAAATACTGCTGGCAAAGGCAAACGCCTTGCTGCGCCGCACTTCTGCCGCGCCCACGGATACAATCAGTGCCGGAAAAATATCAATAAACCCTGCCGCACATAAAGTATTCGTAGACGGAACAGAAATTACGCTGACCCATAAAGAATATGAGCTGCTGCATTTCTTTATGGGTAATCCTGAACAGATTTTTTCACGGGAACAACTGTTAAACCGTATTTGGGGGTATGATTTTGAGGGGAATACACGAACGGTAGACACGCATATCAAAACATTGCGGCAAAAATTGGGCAGCGAAGGAAAATCTATTGTAACACTTATCCGTTCCGGATATAAATTTGAGGTGGCAAAATGAACGAACAATTTTCACTCCGCACAGTGCGGAAAAAAATAATGCTGATTTCAAAGACCGCAGGTATCGCTTTAATGGTTTCATACCTTATTTCAATACGGCTGCCTTTGGAAGAGGAGGTTTCCTTTTTGCTATGGGTAATCTTTGTTGTTTTGCTGATCATAATAATAGATTATTTATTAGGACGATTTATCTCAACTCCAATCTGCAAAATATGCGAGATGGCGCACAGGGCAGCAAGGTTAGACTTTTCCACGCCTTGCACAATAACATCAAAGGACGAATTTGGAGAGCTTGCGGAGAATCTCAACAAAATGTCCGCAAATCTGCAGGAAACGCTTGAAAAACTGGAAAGAGCTAACATCCGTCTTGAAAAAGATGTGCAGCAGGAAAGAAAGCTGTTGGGGGAAAGAAAGGAATTAACAGACCGTCTTTCCCATGAAATGAAAACACCGATAGGAGTGATCCGTGCTTATGCGGAGGGGATGCAGGATGAAACGGATGAAGAAAAGCGGCAGAAATACTCTGAGGTCATCATTTCCGAAACAGAAAGAATGAGTGTTCTGATCGAGACCCTGTTAGATCTGTCAGCATTGGAAAGCGGGGCAGTCTCACTGACGCCGGAACGCTTTGACTTTGTGGAATTTGTCGAAACGATAGCAGGTCGGTTATTGATAGATATGCCGGAAAACGATTTTGAGTTACAGTACAAACTTCCGGAAGATAAAGTTTTTGTTTATACGGATAAACAGCGTATGGAGCAGGTTTTAGGCAATTTGATTATCAATGCGAAAAAGAATGTATCTCCAATGGGAATTTTGCGATTATCGCTGGTTGAACACGACAACATGCTTCACTTCTCCGTTTATAATCAAGGGGCTTCCATATCGCCGGAAAAACTGCCTAAAATCTGGGAAAAGTTTTACCGTGATAAAAATGCAAAATATAGCGGTTCAGGATTAGGGCTTGCTATTGTTGCACAAATATTGTCCATGCAACATCTGGAATACGGAGCAGAAAATTTGTCAGATGGTGTCCGTTTTTTCTTCTCTGTTCCTATCATAAAATGAATTCTTTTAGAAATAAAAGGAAAGCCGTCTTCCTGTTTTCACCGCAATTTCACAGAGACCACACTTTGATTTCACCTCATTTTTTTATGTTATATGCAAACAACCGCAATGTAAAAAATCCTATAAAATGATTTTTTGCATAAGAAACGCAGTCTCGCTGCGACATGCGGTCGGAGCAGGTAAAATCATAACAACTGACGAGGAGGAATCGCATATGTTTTTAGGAGTCTGGTGGTACTGGTGGCTGATAATTGCAGCAGTGTTGTTAATTTCTATCCCTCTCAAGATAAAATTTGTGAAATGGTGGAATAAATACCGCCAGGAACAGAAAGACAGCAGACAGGGAAAGTGGGGTGATGACGAATGATCGAAGTCAAAAACCTGACTTTTTCATACGGAAAGGATAAGCAGGCATTACATGGCTTAAATTTTACGGTAGGGGATGGAGAAATTTTCGGCTTTCTGGGGCCGAACGGTTCCGGAAAATCAACGACGCAAAAAATCCTCACTGGAATCTTGAAAGGTCATGGCGGTTATGCATCATTGTTCGGACAGGATATCTCTACGGCACATTCACAGGATTTTTTTAGAAAGATAGGTGTTTTGTTTGAATTTCCCTATCTGTATACAAATTTGAGCGCAGTTGACAATCTTAAATACTTTTCCTCTTTTTATCCTGCAAAGCAGCTCAGGGATATTGGGGAGATATTAGAAAAGTTAGAATTTAAGGCTGATTTTATGAAAAAGCCTGTTTCGTCATACTCAAAAGGTATGCGGCAGCGAGTCAGCATGGCAAGGGCGCTGATCAGCAGTCCTAAACTATTATTTTTGGACGAGCCAACCAGTGGGCTTGACCCTTCCGGTGCCGTTCTGTTCCGCAAGATCATAGAAGAAGAACGCAAGAAGGGTACAACAGTATTTTTAACCACGCATAATATGCTGGATGCGGATTTATTATGCGACAGGGTAGCTTTTATCACAAACGGAAATATTGTTGCACTGGATACACCGAAAAGATTAAAAGAACAAAACAGCAATCACCATGTACGGATCGATTATCTGTATCAGGGCAGGCGTGAGGAAAAAACAATAGAAATGCAGGAATTAGAAAAAGGGGTTCCTTTCCAGCATGATGAAATTATCAGTATCCATTCAGAAGAACCAACTTTAGAGGATATGTTTATCCAATATACAGGAAGGAGGCTGTCCTGATGTGGAATCATAATGAGGGAAGCAGCAATCATTTTTGTTCTCTATTCAAGAAAGACTGTCAAATGATATTATATGGAAAATTTATCCTTGTCGCTTTTGGTTCACTGATCATCTATACGTTGTTTATTAACTTTGGCTATGTCAATTTTATGAATGCTGAACTCTACAATGTATATCTGTTTGATCCGCAGGGAACACAGCAGGGAATATCCGAACTGATTGATCCGGTAACATCGTTAGAAGAATTAAATGCGGCTCTTTCTGCAGATGCGAATGGTGTCGGAATAGATGCCAGTTCTGGTACGCCGGATATTGTTTTTTATTTTGGTAGTGAAAAAGCTGATAACCACAGGGTTGACTATGCATTGTCGCTTCTTCACCAGGACAATCAGTACACTGCCCGGACAGTAGGTACAAATACGCCGGAACTAAAACAACGAAAAGAGATGACCTGTGAATTATTGTTTATAGAAATCATTGCCGTCGGTTTTTTGGGGATTGCCTCATTATTATTCAAAGAAAAACAAATGGGCGTTATCCGTGTCCATGCAGTTCTGCCATTCAATAAACACTTATTTATCGTATCAAAAATAATGGTTTTTCTGTTATCTGATTTGATCTTTGCGGCATTCATGACTGTATTAAATATAGGATTTCTCGATGCAGTCGGCATTTTACCTGACGTACTGCTGCAGACCGCAATTTTGTCGCTGATGATGACACTTACGGGATTTGGATGTACTATGCTGCTAAAGGATTTCAGACAGTTCAGCCTTGCCTATCTGGCAATTGCTGTTTTTGCAGCAGCGCCTGTATTTTTGTCGGCAAATACTTCTGTGAAAATGGCATGGATTGACTGGCACCCGTTCTATCATGTTTATATGGGGCTTAAAAATGCCTGCTTCGGTACGCCTGTCACCAATCCTGTTTATTACCTGTCTTCCGCCTGTGGAATTGCTATTCTGTTCCAGATCGTTCAAATAGCATTTCACAAAGAAATGGGAAAGGAGGGCTGATCATGAGAGGTCTTATATATCAGCTTAAAAGCGTATGGAAAGACAAATTTTGCATTATGTCTTTTCTTCTGCCAATCATCGTTGCCTGCGCTTTAAATTTTATCGGTGGGATTGATCTTTCTCCCGTGTCGGAATTCCACTTTGGCGTATTAGAGCATGATCTGTCCGCTCAGACGGTTTCATGGTTAGAGAGCTATGGGTCTGTGGCCATATACGAATCGCAGGAGGCATTGATCAGTGCAGTCAATGAACCTTCTACATATATGATTGGAGTGAAAGCTGATGGCAACAGCATTCAGACAATGATATCCGGTGATGAGCTGGATATATTCCGCCAAACGGCTGATACGCTTCCGGCATTGTATATGGGGAGAGAACGTACAGAGCAGAGAAACGTCACTGTTTTAGAGCGTCCTGATATGATGGCAGGATTTCAAAATATATTTATTGCCATGACGTTGATTGTTGCTATGTTTATGGGATGTACGTTCAATGCCATGAACATGATATCCGAGAAAGAAAATGGTGTTGATCTGGTCAATCAGATATTGCCGATGACCCAGAGCGGATATGTGATGCAAAAAATTTATGTGGGCTTTATAGGCGGATGTCTGTCTGCTGTTTTGACCGCCTGCTGCTATTTCCGCCTGCCGGTTTGGAACGGACTTCTTATGCTGGTGCTGATCATTCTCTCTGCGTTCATAGCCGCGCTGATCGGGTTGTTTATCGGCAGATTTGCGGACAATCTTATGGTAGGTGTCGTTTATATTAAGATTTTTATGATCATATTTATAGCTGTGCCCTTGGTATCCTATTTGCTGGGGGCAAGCGGTTTGATCTCGGTATTATGCTATTTCGTACCGTCCAGTGCTTCCTTTGAAGGGATTATGAGTTTGGCTGACAGCGACAAACCAATGATCACAAAGGATATATTCATCCTTATGGCACATTGTATCATTTGGTTTGCGCTTTATCTGTCAATTTCCAAATGGCAGATAAAACATTGTTCCAAGACAATAAGACAAAGGGAAATTAAGCAAAATTAGATTGAATTGTGTGTGCGGTTGTAATAAAATAACTACATTGAACAATTCAACAATCTAGTACTCCGGAGGTAGAAGATGCGTAATAGAAGTATGGCTTTAGTTGTGCGAAATAAGAAGATTTTAATGGTGCAGACGAATCGTTTCAACAGATTTATCTGGGAACTTCCAGGCGGAGGGATTGAAACGGGGGAAACGCCGGAAGAAGCCGCCATACGAGAATTGAAAGAAGAATGTGGATTGGATGGTGTGATCAACAGACCGCTGAACACAATACATTGCAAAAATGGAAGCATCGAATATGTATTTTTGGTGGATGTGTCAGGCGAACAGGATGCAATTGTAGGAATTGACCCAGAAATCCCGGCAGGACAAGAACAATCAATTAAGAATGTTTGTTGGAAAGAACTTAGCGAACTAAGCGAAAAAGACAGGGCTTTCCTATGGTCGTATGGATTGTTAGAAGTTGACGATTATTTTGACCTTGTAGTAAGCTGGGGCGACGACATTAGCTATCCGATACGTTAGATGTATATAAAAGACTGGCTGGAGGCAATCCTTCCTCTGGCGGATTGCCATTTCCTTGAAAGTATAGAGGAATTACAAGAGTTGGAAAAATAATTATAATCCTCCAACACATTCTCTGCCATACCCAAGTTGTAATACTTATAATGTACCCGATATATGTTTTAAATTCGATGGAAATAATTTTTATGAAGTAGAAATAGTGGATTATCATTAGAGCGGAGACAGTTATGGAAAATTATATTGAAATTCCTAAAATGAGTGAGATACTGTCTGAAGAATTTATGATACCGTTTGGATTGTCGGCATATAAATTAGCACAGGAAATTCATGTTCCAGTATCAAGGATTCAGGATATTTTACATGATAGACGGAAAATAACGGCAGATACATCAATAAGACTTGGGAAATTTTTCGGGGTATCAGATAGGTATTTTCTTGATATGCAAGATGATATTGACATAAGAAATACGAAAATGCAGATTATGGAAGAAATTAACAGTATATCTACATTTGATTATGCACAAATGGGATAAATTGATTTAAAAATTGAATAAGAGTTATAACCAGTTGAAAGGCATTAGCGGAAAATATTCGTTAGTGCCTTTCATAGTGGTTATAAACACGGAATAAATGGAGAAATAAAGAGTGGAAAGGATGGTTGATATTATGAAACGGAAAACCAGATGGCTATTAGACTTTTCGACGAAAATACAAAAATTTCCATATTCTCTGAGTGAATAAAATATTGTGTATTATAATTGGCAATCGGCAGACTTAAACCGATTGCCAATGTTTTGGGGAAATAATATTTACCACAGTTCTAATGAATCTACAATTGCTTGTCACAAGTAATTTTTGAACAGTTCCTAACGTAGTCACCCTGTTTGCAGGGTGGTCACATACTGTATGTAAATGGCGCTTGACGTGGAGATACGCCAATCGGGAAATAAATGCATGACTTTTCCTGCCCAGGCGAAGCGGATGTGTACTGTATGGACATTAGCAGGCAGTGTGAGATTTTTCGATGAGATCAGGAAAAAACGCATTTTTGTCCTGCCAAGTAAATTGATCGCATTTCCCCGCTTGCGCAATCCGGCTTAAACAAGTATAATAAATTATAATTAAGATAAAACGATTATAAACACGCAAACGGAGGGATCGATCATGTTTATGGAAGAACGCCAAAAGGATATCATAAAAAAACTAAATCAGACCGGGCGGATCCTGGTTTCAGAGATCCAGAAACGCTACCAGATTTCTGCGGACTGTGCGCGGCGGGACTTGAGGGTACTGGAGAGCAGGGGCTTGCTGCAGCGGACGCACGGGGGCGCGATCGCAGTCCAACCCAAGGAGATCTACCCCGATCTGACGTACAATCCGGTCGATATCGAGGAAGTGCAGACCGACTATCTGGCGGTCGCCAGGAGGGCGGTGGAGTACATCGAGGACAAGGACGTCATCTATATCACCACGTCGCTGGTCGGCTATTATATGGCTGAAAATCTGCCGGAGGACGTGTCGGTCACTGTGCTGACGAACTCTGTCACCGTCGCGGAGGTGCTGCGGAAGAAAATGAACGTTTCCGTCATTCTGCTTGGCGGAGCGATGTCCCACCGCGGACACTGTCATGATTATTATACGATCCAGATGGTGAACAATATCCGGATCAACAAGGCGTTTCTGTCCCACACGGCATTAGCGTTGGATTTCGGCGCCTCTATTCACGATCCCGCAGGCGTGGCGTTTGGCAGGGCAGTCATGAAAAACAGCTCGATGAACATCGGGCTATATCCGTCTAAAAAAATAGGAAAACATTCTGTCCACGCCGTCTGTCCGATCACGGACTATGATCTGCTGATCACGGACAGCGGCGTGTCCGAGGATTTTCTGGTACAGGCGGGAGAACTTGGCGTCACTGTGGAGACAGTCGACGGGAAAGGGGCGTGAGCAGATGTATTGTATCTTAATGACAGGCCCTCCGGCAGCAGGAAAAAGCACTATGGCAGAGCTTTTATCAGACAGATTGAAGCTGCCCGCGCTCTCAAAGGACCGTGTGAAAGAACTGCTCTTTGACTATGTGGGCTTTCAGTCGAGGGAGGGAAAGGTGAATCTAGGAGTCGCGAGCACGGAGATCCTGTATTATGCCGCGGATCAGCTCATGCGGGCAGGACAGCCTTTTATCCTGGAGAATAATTTTGAGTACGCGTCCGAGCACGGATTCAGATCCCTGCTGAATAAATATCCATACGCGGTGCTGACAGTCACCCTGACAGGCGATTACGGGGTGATCTACCAGCGCTTTCTGGAGCGGAAGAGCAGTCCCTTCCGGCACAGGGGTCATGTCGTGAATGACTGTTATCCGGAAAGCAAAGATCCCGGTCTGGCAAAACCGCCGTCAATCTCAAATGAAGATTTTGTGCGCTCGATACAGTGGAGGGGATTCGACGCCTTCTCCGTCGGCGGCAGACAGATGAAAGTGGACACGACGGACTTCTCGAAAGTGGACATGGAGGCGTTGTTTTCAAGTATCGCGGCGTGGAGGGAGGAAGTCCTGCAGGCTGAATGACAGCGCCGTCTTGTGCAGACGGGAAATTGTCAGGCATGACGGCAGCGCTGCTCCGCTTGTCCTGCAGAGCAAGAAATGTTAAGCAGAATTGGACAGGTGTGATATACTACTTATTGTAGCGGCTACGAATCTCAAGGAGTGAGCGTATGAACAATTTTTATAAAATCAACGAGGCGATCAAATATATCGATGAACATCTCAGTGATCCGTTATCGGTTCAGCAGATCGCGGAACATTTTGCTTTTTCACCCTACTATTTTCACAGATTGTTTACATCGATCGTCGGTGAGTCCATGAGCGCTTATATCCGGGACAGACGGATCACTTACGCTTGCAGGATGTTGAATGAAACAGACCGGAAAATATTGGATATCGCGCTCGATCATGGATTTGACTCTGCACAGAGTTTTTCCAGAACCTTTAGATCAGTCACAGGAATGTCTCCGACGGAGTATCGCAGCAGAAATATCGTACCGTGCATCACTCCTGCGTCGGATCTCGTTAAACGGTTTACCAACAGATTAAGAGGAGGTATATTGATGAATCCAAACATGATAAAGCGGCATAAAATGATCCTGGCGGGGGTGTCGGGTGACGGCAATGAGACGGCACAAATATGGGGACGTTTCATGAAACTCAACGCACAAAACCCGATCGCAGACAAAATATCCGAGGACGGGTATGAGGTCAGGATATTTGACAGTGCGTCGGGAAGTGAACAGGTCATCGTGGGCTGTGAGGTAAAAGCCAATGCCGCCGCGACAGCGTGCCGCGGTGCATATGAAATCTTCGAGATGCCCTCCTCCGAGTACGCATCATTTGACGTGTATGTGAAAGACGGGTACGAGAGCGAAAACAGCGCGATGTCAGAGTGGCTGGATTCGAACGAAAAGGGATATGTCAGGAATCTGTATGAGGGAAAGCTGTACTGTATAGAGCACTACGACGCGCGGTTTGACGGTGACAATGACGAGTCCATCGTGGAGATCTGGCTGCCCGCGAAAAAAGAGGATCATAAAAGTGAGGATCGAAAAAGAAGGGACGAATAAAAGATGAAGGATCACATCGGTATTGATTATCAGATTGCGGGTATAGAGATTCTTCTCAATGAGGACTGTATCGTGCAGAGATTTTATCCATTGATACAATACAAGGACCGGCTGTCAGCAAACTTGTCGGAAAAAGGCATTCTTACCAGGAATGCCTGTGCTGCTTTATCGGATCAGGAACTGATAGAAGCCGGTCTGCCCGATGAAAATATGGCGGCATTGTTCCGGTGTTTTCTGCATTTGTACGACTATAAGGGAAAGGGGATAAAAGATATCCCGGATGCAGAATGCAGGAGTGCAAAAGAGATATCGTCTCTGCTGGAACTGATGCGTTTGCCGGGTGTGAAAGCTGTCAGGGCGCAGCTGTATTTGCATTGCGGGATCAGATCGCTGTCAGATCTGGCTGACGCAGACGCAGAGCAGCTGCGGGATCAGATCGCGAACAGGATTTTACAGGAAGAACTGCCGTTCTCAGCGCCATTTCTCAAGGAGCTGCGGACACAGATCGCGGTGGCAAAGGTGTTTACGGCATACGCAGTGTGAAGGGAGCGCGGAATATCGCCTTCTGAATATGCCCGTTAAATTCTTTGATAAAATGAAAACTTTTTTCCAGTGTCAAGACAATATATACTTGCAAGGGCCTTTGCAAGTCGACAAGTCGATCGAGCGGCTTGAAAGAAGAAGGAGGATGGCTGCTATGAATAATGACGAATTCGAGCGGTTTGTCTTGAAGTTTGGAAAAGATATCCTGCGGTTTTGCCGGATGACAGCCCAAGATGCGGAAAATGGAGACGAACTGTATCAGGACACGATGCTCAAACTGCTGGAGAAAAAGAAAAGACTGGACTCTATGCAGAATACAAAGAGTTACGCTTTATCCACCTCAATTTATCTATGGAAAAACAGGAAGAAAAAATATGCGAACAGGATGAGGCTGGTTCCGATTGACAGTATGGACGAGATGTCCGATGAGGGATATGAGTTTTCTGATCATGACAGCGATGCCTCTCCGGAACATATTGTGCTGAGACAAAATGAGGCAGATATGATCCAGCAAGTCGTCAAAACCCTGCCGGAGAAGTACAGAATACCGATCTATCTGTATTATTCAGCAGATATGCAGATAAATGAGATATCGAAGATTCTTGGACTGCCGGAAGGAACCGTCAAAAGCCGGATGCGCAAAGCAAAGGAACAGTTAAAGGAAAAATTGGAGGCGATAGGATATGACAGATGAAAAATTGGATCAAATCTTAAAGCAGGCTCTTGCTCCTGAAATAAGTGACAGAGAAATCCGGTTACATAGAAGGGGGAAAGATAAGATAAAGAAATTCGGTAAAATAGGAACATGTGCGGCAGCTGCAGTGGCAGCTGCAGTGATCGGAATCGGTGGACTGGGATATTTTAATCCGGTGCTTGCAGCAAAGATCCCACTGATCGGAAAGATTTTTGAGAAGGTCGAGGATGACGCCAGATATTCGGGAGACTATACGGACAAGAAAACTGTCCTCACAAATGAAGACCCTGCGGGAAATTTGGACACATCGGACTATACCGTATCGGATCAGGGGATCACGCTGACTGCATCAGAAGCCTACTGCGATGGATATTCCATATTCCTTACAGTGAACATTGCATCGGAAAATGCTGATTTTACGCACATTCCCGAACATTATACCAGTATGAAAGCCGCAGATGGCAGGACAGCCGCAGGTTTTTATATAGACGGGACATGGAGTGTGGACGGAAGTGCGCCCGAATGGATCGAAAATACGTTTGATGGCGAGGTGATCGACAGCCATACATTTGCAGGCATGCTGAAGATAGATCTTGCAGAGAAACATGCGGGCAGCGGAGAACTGAACTTAAATGTAACCGGTCTCGGTTATGATGATGACAGGATGCTTGACAGCGAGCAAATATCCGCATCGCACTGGACAGATGGCAGCTGGAACATCACTGTTCCATTTGAGGTAAACGGAACCGATGTAAAAACGATCGAAGTGGGTGAGAAGGCGGGGAATATCACGCTTGAAGATGTCGTGGTATCGCCGTATCAGGTGATCGTCCACACGACGACACCGGGAAAGCAGAGAGAACTGACAGACGACCGGCGGGAAAAACTGCTTTCAGAAGATCCTGATATGACGGATGCGGAGATGTTTGAACTGCTTGGGTGGTCTTATGAGCCCTGCTACACGATCTGCTTTGATCAGGACGGCGAAATGCTTTACGCAGATACGGAAATAGCAGGCAGAGCCGGATTTGCTGTCCAGGGGAAAACGTTAAATACACTGTACGTCTTTATTTTTGACAATTTTGATGACTGGATCCAGATGGAGCAGGAAGGAATGAGCAGCAGCGCTGCAGACAGGGCTGTCATCGCCAGGGAAATACAGGTAGCGTGAGCGGGAAGATTTTTGGCGGAGCCTGTGATCTGGGCATCTGTTGTCCGTAGTGATAGGAGTTGATACGAAGGAACCGGTGCAAAACGACATTCGTTTGTTTTGCGCCGGTTCTTTCGTATTGGCTCATTCAACGACAAATCCTTGTTTAGCCGATTATACTAATTGCATGACCTCAGCTTCAAGTTCTTTTAACTCGTCAAATGATAAAGTTGGCACGCATAAACCAATTTCTTCTAGTGATAGTTTTCCCATTTTTATCATTTTCTTGGCTGCCTTTCTTTCCGTTTCTTTTTCAATATCTTTCGCATACGTCCTCATAATCTGCTCATCATCAAATAAACTCATCATAATCGTTACTACCTCCACTTCCTTGCTGCTTAGGTACTGTTTTAAAATGTTCCTGCCCTTGCAAATACGGATCGTTTCTGCAACCGCCTGTTTCGTCATTCCATGTTCTTTTATCTGCTCGTTAAAAACCTTGCAAAAAACAATGTACTCATTGATTATGTTGTCCTTATTGCTCTCATATATTACTTTGGCTTTTATCTCAATATCAATATCTGCACCGTCAAAAAACTCCTGCGATAAAGATATTGTATCGGGTTTTTTGCCTTTGTTGCCTGTGTATATCACATATAATTCTGGTTTTGGCATTGTTACTTTCTTGCTCTTATATAAGCTCTGACTGGTTCGCTCAAAATATTCATGGTAACTCTGTGCTAAATACAACAGGATTCAGATTAAAATATTTACCGTCCAACTCGATTGTGCTTCTAATAACAAAAGCAATCTGTTGTTACCCACCATTATACCCAGATCGTTATAGAGGTTGTCTGTCAGAACATTGTCTATCGTTACAATATCCAGCGTGTCCTCTGTTGCGTCCGTATCCTCTGGGTGCAATGTTTTATACAGTTCCAACAAATTCTTTTTATCTTGGAAAAGGTCTAAAAACACACTGTTCTTTGCCGTACGCTTTGCCATGTGACGTGTCACATTGACTTCCTGTGTCTGTTTTGTATCGTCCTTCACTTTATCGCCTCGGTTTCTTAAATCTACGGAAAAATGTGTGATATAGTTTACTCCTGCCACACTACAATTATACAAAAAAATGCCTGTCATTACAATAAATCTGACATTAAATTTCTTCCTTCATCCATTTCGTTTTGCTTTGCTGTCTGTTCTGTTGTTGGCTCTCGTTAGGAAATTCCCTTTCAAGATTTTTCCTGTTATAACTGATTATCTCGGCATATGCCAATTCTGTGGCGGTCCTGGTTCAGCATTGCCTAAATAACAGTGAAAAACAGTGCCTGATATTTTGACAGGACAAGGCGGTGGAATGAGACAAGGCGGTGGCATTGTTGACTGACGACAACGCAGGACTGGTGCAAATAGCAGGTGCTGTATTCACTGTTATTTGCGCAATGCTGTACTAGTACTCCATCCGGTCAGAAATTAGAATCGTGAACTGCCTGTTTCGCACCATTGCGTCGTTAAAATTTCTAGACGATGCCACCGCATCGCCGTCGAAATTTTGCCTAGCACTGGCACGAATCATGCAGCCCACAAATCTAGTTTCTGTCTGGATGGAGTACTAGAGCGTGTTTGAAAAATCATTCCCGCCATCTGTATAACGACGCCATAGCGTCGTATTCACCACTTTGCGTGATATTTGCACCATATT